>NZ_JBSSAG010000015.1:0-65352 GCF_054058395.1 Thermostichus sp. OS-CIW-26
AACTCGGACGTGAAACGCATCAGCGGCGAACCTACTGGCAGGGCGACCTGCTGGCAACCTAGCTCGGTGCCAGGCCCACCACCCTAACCCAATCAGTAGGGGAGTATCTTGATCAAGTGATAGTGGTTGAGAGCTAGTTTTTGTTCATAGCTCCTCTCTCTTTATAAGAGAGTAGCTCAGGTTTTGCATAAGGTTTCACCTGTCAGTTCAACAGGCTAGATCCCATCCCAAACATTCCTGCATCACCTGGCCCAATAGGTACAGGGATCCGCAGATTACAGCTGGTGGCTCAGTGAGGTTTTTCGGCTTGAGCAACTGAGCCCGAAGAGCGGAGAGATTGGGCAGTGCCCGTGCCGAGGCGAGATGAGGCTGCAGAGTCTGGGCTAGCTGAGCAAGTTGCTCGGGATCCGTCCCAGAGTGGCCGGCAATTGGCAGGGCAAAAAAGCAATCTCCCGGCCGCAGCAGGGTACTGAGAATGCCCTGGACATCCTTGGTGGTGAGGATGCCCATATACCAGGTGAGGGGGCCAGGTTGATACTTATCCAGATAGCGACGGAGAGCCTGGGCAGCGGGTAAGTTGTGGGCTCCATCCATCAGCAACTGGCGGGATCCAATCTGCACCCGCTGTAGGCGCCCCGGCCAACGGGTGATGGCAAATCCTTTTTCGACAGTGTCATCAGGGATCCGCCAGCCCTGTTGCTGTAGGGTTTCCACAACGGCAAGGGCTACTGCTGCATTGGTGAGTTGTACATCGCCGCTGAGGGGCAAGGTGAGGAGCTGCCCTCGCCAGTGGACGGTTTGAGGCTCTGACCATCGCAGAGGTTCGACCATCTTCAGGGGGCTTCGCAATTGCTCTGCCTTGGCTCGGATAACTGCTGTGACCTCTGGGGTTTGGGGTGCGCACACTGCCGGGATCCCTGGCTTGAGAATGCCCGCCTTTTCAGAGGCAATTTGGGGAAGGCTGTTGCCCAAGCGCTGCCAATGATCCCAGCCGATGGAGGTGATAGCCGTTACCACTGGCTCGATCCCAGCATTGGTAGCATCCAGCCGCCCCCCCAGGCCCACTTCTATCACTGCCACATCCACCTTTTGCCGGCGGAAGTACAGCCAAGCGGCAGCGGTGATAACCTCAAACTGGGTGGGAGAAGCCTCGTCAGGGGCATAGGTTTGTAGGCAGTCCCGCACCTGGGCCAGCGCTTGGCTCCAGTCGTTGGCGGAAATGTATTCCCCGTTCAGCCAAATCCGTTCCCGCCAGTCCACCAAATGGGGAGAGGTGTAGCGGCCCACACGATAGCCTGCCGCCCACAACACGTGGCTGACCCAGGCACAGACAGATCCTTTGCCGTTGGTGCCGGCTACGTGGATGGCCGGGATCCCAGCTTGGGGCTGTCCTAGACGCTGCAGCAAGACTTGCATGCGTTCCAGACTGAGATCCACACCAAAATGGCCCAGGGACTCCAGAAAGGCCGGCCAATCCCAGTCTGGGATCTGGGACAGGGTTAGGGACAAGTTGCTCTGGTTCAAGCAAAGACTCCGTCTTGCCAGGGTGGGTGAGATTTGGGATTTTTTCTAGGGATCAACAATTCTAGAGGTTCACTACAAAAGCGTCACGGATGCCCGGCTGCTTGAGCACCTCTTCCAGGATCCCATCCGGCAGGGGATCGTCCAAGCTGAGCACCATGACTGCATCGCCGCGGATGATCTTGCGCCCCACCTGCATGCTGGCGATGTTGACATTGTAGGCTCCCAGCAGGGTGCCAATCCGTCCGATGATTCCCGGCATATCCCGGTGCAGGGTCATCAGCATGTTGGCGGAAGGGGGCACATTCACCGGGAACTCGTCGATCTGGGTAATCCGCACCTCTCGCTCCCCAATCAACGCCCCCGAAACCGAGCGGATCCCATTGGGGCCGTGGGCAATCAACGTCAGGGATCCGGAATAATCTTTCAAAGAGGGATCTCGGGTTTCCACCACCCGGATGCCCCGTTCTTTGGCCTCAATGGAGGCGTTGACGTAGTTGACCCGCTCCCGCAGCGCCAGCGTCAAAAGCCCTTTGAGGGCGGCAATGACGATCGGCTGACCATCTTTTTCTGCCAGATCTCCCTGCAGGCGGATCTCCAACTGGTTGACGCGATCCCCCGCCAATTGGCCAACCAAGTTGCCCAGGGTTTCGGCCAAGTCCAGGTAGGGTCTGAGGTTTTGCAGCACCTCTGCCTGTAGGCCGGGGATGTTCACGGCAGAGCGGGCCGGCAGCCCCAGCAACACATCGCGGATCTGCTCGGCCACATCAATGGCCACATTCACTTGGGCTTCTTCGGTGGAGGCCCCCAAGTGGGGAGTGAGCAGGACTTCTTTGCCCAGGGAAAACAGCGGGGAGTCCTTCAGGGGCTCATTGGCAAATACATCCAAAGCCGCTCCGGCAATTTGGCCGGATTTCAGGGCTTCGTACAGGGCTTGTTCATCCACCAAACCGCCACGGGCGCAGTTGATCAGGCGGGCAGTCGGCTTCATCATGCGGAAGGTTTCGGCGTTGAACAGGTTGGTGGTTTCAGGGGTTTTGGGAATGTGCAAGGTGATGTAGTCGGATTCCTGGACCAAAGTTGTGAAGTCCACCAGGCGTACCCCCAGTTGCTCGGCCCGCTCCACGGACAGATAGGGGTCATAGGCCAGCAGCTTCATCCCCATCGCCTTGGCAATCTGGGCCACATGGGATCCAATCCGACCCAATCCGACAATCCCCAGCGTTTTTTTGTAGACTTCTACGCCGACAAACTCTTGCCGATTCCACAGGCCCGACTTCAGAGAGGCATTGGCATCGGGTATGTGGCGGGAGAGGGCCATCATCAAGGCAATGGCGTGCTCGGCAGCGGCAATGGTGTTGCCCTCTGGGGAGTTGACCACCAGGATCCCGGCTTTGGTTGCGGCGGGCACATCGATGTTGTCAACGCCAACGCCCGCCCGCCCGATGATTTTTAAGTTCGTCCCCGCCTCGATTACCTCTCGGGTAACCCGTGTACCAGAGCGCACCATGATGGCATCGTAGTTGGGGATGACCGCGATCAACTGCTCTGGGGTGAGCTGGGTTTGCACATCCACCTGAGCGACTTGGGAGAGAATGTCGATCCCCGCCTGATCGATGGGATCTGTGACGATGACTCTGGGCATAAGCAGCGTTAGTCCAGTGGGATGGAGGGCAACAGAAGTAGGGGAACAGATTACCCAAAAAATTGGGTCTAAAGCTCCGTCCTACCGCTACGCAGTTCGCCTTGGCCTCAGGAAGCTGCAGGAGGGCTTTAATGCTATGGTCATCCTTAGCGGCAGGGTAGTCAACCGCTCTGTTCAAGCAAGCGGGCTATAGGCCTTAAGCCCAGCAGTGCGAAGGCCAACGAAGACACGCTGTGAATATTCTGGTCGTCAATGCCGGTTCCAGCAGCCTCAAATCCTCCCTATTTCTGACGGTTGAGGGAAGGGTGGAGGCCACGCCCATCTGGCAAGCCCAGGTGGATTTCACCTACAAGCCGGGGGAGGCCCTCATCCAGACTCGTCGGCGAGGCGGTGGGTGGGAATCTTTTCCCTCCGCTTCACCTGAGGGAGGGATCGGCCAACTGGCCCCGCTGTTTCAAAGCCTCTGGCAAGGGGAGGGATCCCTGCTCCCGCAGGCGGCTGAGATCGGCGGCGTCGGCCATCGGGTGGTGCATGGGGGATCCCTGTACCGGCAGCCCACCTTAATTACGCCAGAGGTGGAGAGGGCGATTGAGCAATTGATCCCCTTGGCCCCAGCCCACAACCCTGCTGCGCTGGCTGGCATCCGTCTGCTAAGGCAACTGTTGCCGGGGATCCCTCAGGTGGCCGTTTTCGACACCGCCTTCCACCAGCAAATGCCTCTGGCCGCAGCCCTTTACCCCCTTCCCTACGCTTGGGCTGAACAAGGGATCCGCCGCTACGGGTTTCATGGCATCAACCACGAGCATTGCGCCCGTCGCGCTGCCGAGATCTTGAACCGACCCCTGGAGGAGTTGCGGCTGATCACTTGTCACCTGGGCAACGGCTGCTCGTTGGCGGCCATTCGCGGGGGCAGAAGTGTGGACACCACCATGGGCTACACCCCCCTGGAGGGCTTGATGATGGGATCCCGGTCGGGGTCGGTGGATCCGGGCATTTTGATCCATCAGTTGCGCCAGGGCATGAGCGTGGATGAACTGGATCGGATCTTGAACCGAGAATCAGGGCTGAAGGGCGTTTCCGGCCTGAGCAGCGATATGCGGGTTGTGTTGGAGGCAATGGAGGCAGGCCATGCCCGGGCGGAGCTGGCTTTTGAGCTGTTTGTTCACCGTCTGCGCAGCCAGATTGGGGCGATGCTCATGAGCTTGGATCGGCTGGATGCGCTGGTGTTCTCTGGGGGGATTGGGGAAAACTCGGCGCCGGTGCGGGCAGCAACCTGTGCAGATCTGGGTTTTTTAGGGATCCAGATCGACCCGGTTTTGAATGCCGGATCCCCCCGCAACTGCGATATCAGCACTTCGGATGCTCCGGTGCGGGTTCTGGTGATCTCAGCCCAAGAGGACTGGGCCATTGCCACAGCTTGCCAAAACCTTTTGCAAGGGGAATAGACGAAGGATTCCAGGCTGCTTCTCGCCAGGTTCTCTCCTTTCCGCCCGCTGGCTTGGTGGAGACAAACTCTAGACAATAAGCTCAAAAAAAGAAGACCTTTTGGAGTGGAGGAAAACCATGCAGCGAAGGCATGAACGGATCCCAGTGCTGGTGCTGCTGAGCAGTGTTCTGGTGGGGTGTGGGGGCACGACCGGCAGCAGCGATCTTCTGCCCCTGCCACCTCCCATACCTGCTCCGTCCCTCACCATTACCGATCTCTCCCCGCGCACCGTCTTGGTGGGGCAAACTCCAACCTTTGTGGTGTCTTTCCGGGTAGAGGCCCCTGCCGGGATCCGGGGTTCCAACGCCTTTTTGGCTTCCGTCACCACCCCACTGGGCAATTTCGTAACTCTGGGAGCTTTTGATGCCGCTCAGTTGCCCGGCTGCTTCGTTGGGGCGACCACCTGCACCGTTACAGGGCTGACCCTGACCCAGAATCGCTTTACCCTCACTCAAACGGGATCCCATCAGCTCACCATCAGTGTGTTCGATCGGCAGGAGCGGCTGGGCAGCGGCAGTTTCACATTTACTGGAGTGCTTTGAAAACGGTTTGGATAAAGACACAGAGGATACTAGTCTTGCAGGATCCCCAGAAACTCAAAACTCACTCTAGGCCCTATCTCTCAGGTGGATTTCTGAGGCTTCCGGCCAAGGGATCAGGCCACCTCGGTCAAACTTGAACGGCCTCGCCGTTCCTGAGGAGATCGAGTTTTGTTGCTTCAAATCGGGTGGGGATAAAGTCGAGTATGTAGTCACTCTAAACATCATGGTCTAAACATCATGAATGAAACCTTTCCGTCTGGCTCCCCTCTCCCTCTGGAAGAGGAGCTGAGGGTGGTCGCGGAAGCGGCGCGGAGCGTTTGGGCACGGTCTCCAGCAGGAATGTAACTCGGAGATCCCAACTCAGGTGATCCGGATCAGCGCAAGCCTTTGGTCAGGGGAGTAGGTTATAGTTATCCAAAAAGATAACAATTTTGACGAAAAAGACATCTTCTGCTTTCCCCAAGCTGACCTTTGGATATGCTGAAGCCGATCTAGGGAATGGAGGCGCTGAACGGTGGAGAATGGGATCGTGTGTCAACTCACTTTAGAATGGACCGAGGCCGACCGGCGCCGATCGCAAACGGTTTCGCCTGTCCCCTCTAAGCTGGTTACCATTGGACGGGATCCCAGCTGTGATGTGGTGCTCAATGACCCAACTCGCTCGGTCTCAGGAGTTCACGCCGGGCTTTATTTTGATCCCAAAACCTTAAACTTTCACATTCGCAACTTAACTCGGGATCGTTTGCCTCCTAAGCAGCCCAACCCCGTCTGGGTGAATGGCCGAAAAATAATTCAGGAAGAGCTTGCGCTTGAGGCCAATAGCCAAATTCAATTGGGGCGCGTTGTGCTGAGCGTGAAGTCCATAGAAGTGGCCAGGAAGAATCAGGGGGTTCCCCTCAGCCGCGGCACTTTGGACGCCCTCAAGGTTAAGTGCAGCCGCCTGGAAAACCCTCACTACCTACCCCCGGAATATCAGGGCCAGAATTGTCCCTACTGTGGGCATTTGGTTTTGAGCGCTACCTTGGTGATCCCTCCTCCAGAAGCTGGCAAAGCCCCGCAATCTCCTGCCTAGGGCAACGATTCTTCCCACGGATCCCGGCAGCCAATCCAAGTCCATAAGGGATTGA
Organism: Thermostichus sp. OS-CIW-26; assembly: GCF_054058395.1. NCBI lineage: Bacteria > Bacillati > Cyanobacteriota > Cyanophyceae > Thermostichales > Thermostichaceae > Thermostichus > Thermostichus sp. OS-CIW-26. The sequence continues at coordinate 6,322 of NZ_JBSSAG010000015.1, forward strand.
AGAAAGGGATCCCGGGCAAACCAAAAGTGACCTGTGAGGTCGCGCTGTTCTGTGTTTTCTCAATGGCCTCTTCATGATCTTTGTAAAGGTAAGCAGAAGCTATGCAAATTCAACTGAGCTGGGAAGATCCCATCACCGAAGAACAGCAGGAGCTGATTTTTCCATTGCCTCTTGCCTTGGGCAGGGAGCTGGCCCAATTGCCACAGGAATGGCAAGGTCGAGAAGTGGCGCGGGCTGTGTTTGCCAGCCAGGAGATCTCCCGTTATCACGCCCTCGTCTATCTCGGTGAGGATGGCCAGGTCATCTATGAAGATCGCAGTGCCAACGGCAGCCGCATCAATGGGGAAAAAATCCGTCAGGCACGCCGGGTGCTCCAGGGGGGAGAAGTGGTGGAGCTTGGCCCCTACAGCATCACCGTGGGTTTGGTGTCCCCCAGGGATCCCAATGCCACCCTTCTGACCGCCACCCCTACTCTTTTGCTGGAGCCGCGCACCGAACTGATTCGCCCGGCCACCCAACCCGACACCGCATTTGAGGTTCCCCCGGCTTCCACGGTGGTTTTTGCCCCAGAGCAGCTTCCCGAGGTGCGGCCTGGCTCGGATTTTCCGCCGCCGGATTTGTTTCGAGCCGAGCAAATTGCCCTGAGCGCCCTCAAAGCCACCGGACTACCTGTGGAAGAGACCCTCTATTTGGCCTTGGGCGGCGGTATCGGCAGCTTTGTCTGGGTGGATACCCTGCGCATCTACGGGGTCAGACCGGAACACATTCGCGTCATCAGCATTGCCCGTAAACCCTACGAACGGTATGAACGGCTTTTGACCAACTGCCAGATCCCCCGCTGGAAGCGAATTCGCTCTGGCTCCGATTCTTGCCCGGACAACATTTGGGGCTGGCCCGGCTATGCCCTGCGAGATGCTTGGCGTTCCTTTTTCTCTGGCCGATTGTTGGAAGCACTCGGTTTTTTGTGGCAGGTGTTTAGCGAGCCTTTGTTGGCAGATACCTATACGCCGCGGGCGGGGGATGTATTTGCCTCGATGGATCGGGAGGCAGCCCGAATCGGTTGGGAGCAAATGCTGTGTTACGGCCATATTCGCGCCATTCGCAAAACGGAGGATGGGCGATATGTGGTGGCCTATTCGGCAACGCGGCCCGGCCATACAGATCACCGCTTTATGGTGGCTAAGTATCTCCATTTGGCAACTGGATATCCGGCCATCAAACTGCTCAACGACCTGCAGGAGTTTCGCGAACAAACAGGAGATTTGAGATCGGTGGTACACGGCTATGAGCCTCATGATCACGTTTATGAGCAGTTGGAGAAACAAGGTGGCACCGTCCTAATTCGGGGATTTGGGATCGTCGCCTCTCAGGTGATGGAACGCCTTTACGAAGCCCGCAAAGTCAACCCCCGCATCTCGGTGGTGCATCTGAGCCGTGCGCCCAAAAGCGGTAATCGCTTCGGACGAGCCAAACGGGCAGTGGATAACCATTGGGAGTTTCAGCCCTTCAACTGGCCCAAGGGCACTTGGGGAGGAGTTCTGCGTGCCAAATTGGAAGCGGCGACCCCCCTGGAACGGCGCGAACTGCTGGAAGCTTGGGGCGGCACCACGACAGCAAGTCGGCGGAAATGGCGGCGGATCGTGCGGCAAGGGTTGCGAGAGGGCTGGTACTCGATTGTGTTCGGCAAGGTGGAGTCGGTGGTTCCCGGCGACAAGGGTAAGCCGGTAACCTACATTCGAGGTACCCACAACAACACGCAATTAAAGGTGGAGGCCGATTTCGTTATCGACTGTACGGGTTTGGTTTCGGATCCCATGACCAATCCTCTCCTCAACGATCTAATTACCCACTACAACCTGCCCCTCAATCCTCACGGGCGCTTGCATGTCTCCAACGACTTTGAGCTGGTGGAGATGCGCAACCGGGATGGGCGAATGTACGCCGCTGGGATCATCACCTTGGGCGGGCCCTATGCGCCGGTGGATACGTTTTTGGGTTTACAGTACTGTGCCCATCGCTCGGTGGAACACCTGGCTCGACTGCGGGCACCGGGGGTCAAAGGTCTAGAAGGGATCCGATCCCTGTGGCAATGGTGCAAGTGGGCCCTAAACATCAGCCCCTAGCTTGCCGACATTGGGCAACGCTCCTGGATTTTGCCGGATGTTTATGGTTATCAACGCTATTGTTGGCGACACATCATGGCTATTCCCCATCCCGTTGAACCTGGTGAAAGGGGTGTTGCGTTGATCCCCAACTCTTCTATACCAAAGGGGGAAGGGTTGGGGGTGAGGGCCAGAAGGTTCCCTCAAACAGACTGGGAGCGACACGGATCCTGATGATCTCGATTGGCAAAACTGCGGGAGGAAAAAATGACTCCGACCTTGATTGGCCGCTGGCAAACTCGGGTTTTCTTATTGGCCACCGTTGGTGTTTTGGCAAGTTTACCCTTTTATTTTGGGCTCACCGGACATGGCGGCAGCCTCACCTATTTTTGGGTATTGCTCTACGTGGGTCTGTTTGGCTGTGTTTGGGATGTCGTTTATAACTATCTGATGGGGTGGATGTGGGATCACGATTGGCCTGGGATCCTTCAGCTTTTGGCCGGCATTTGGGAAGGGCTTTTTTTGGGTACAGTCTTGAAGGTGGTGGGTCTTCCTTATATCCCAACCCAACGGTTTGACTTGGGAGATTTTATTCTCCACTACAGTGTGGTCTGGGTTTGCCTTTACCTCAGCGCTTGGGTGGTGATGCGCATTTTGTTTCCCCGCTGGCGCTTTCGCGGTGGAGAGTGGCTGGGGCCATGGCCTCGCTCTGGCAGCTAGAGAGGGGATCCACTGCCGCTAGAATCAGGCTGGGAGACCTCCCCGGATAAGTCTGTGTTTTGATCAGGTCTGTACAGGCTAAGGGGAGTTGAGACTTGTTGCTGACCCAGATTTTCACCCCATGCAAGCCTGTACCCTGATTGCCCGCGCCAAGATCAACCTCTACCTGGAAATCCTCGGCTCCCGTCCTGATGGGTATTCAGAGGTGGCGATGGTGTTGCAGAGCATTCATTTGGCGGATCGACTGCAGTTGAAGAGCCGTCCTCACGGGATCCACCTCACCTGCGATCGTCCAGAAGTGCCTGCAGATGCCCGCAACCTTGCCTATCAAGCCGCTGAGCTGCTGCAAAAAGAGTGTCACTCTGCCGCTGGCGTGGAGATTCACATCGAAAAGCACATTCCGGTGGCAGCAGGTTTGGCGGGGGGCTCGGCTGATGCGGCGGCGGTTTTGGTGGGGTTAAACCAACTGTGGGGGCTGGGCCTGACGGTGGGAGAGTTGCAGAGTTTGGCAGCCCGCTTGGGATCCGACATTCCCTTCTGTATCCAGGGGGGAACGCAACTGGCCACCGGGCGCGGGGAAGTTTTGGAGCCGCTGGCCGATTGGGAAGGGATCCCTGTGCTGCTGGCCAAGCCCAAGCACCTGGGGGTTTCCACCGCCTGGGCCTATCAAGCCTTTCGTTCTCGTCAGGGGAGCTTGGGAGGGGATGCCCTACCCAAACCCACACTGCCCACCTTGCCGCAGGCGTTGGCGGCTCTCAGCCGTCAGGATCCGCCGGCGTTAGCCAGAAGTTTGCGCAATGACTTGGAACAGGTGGTTTTGCCGGAGTACGCGATTGTAGGGGAACTGCGCCAAGCTCTTCTCTCGGCGGGGGCCCTGGGATCCCTGATGTCGGGGTCGGGGCCAACGGTCTTCGGGATCATGCCCAGCCTGGAGCTGGCCGCCCAAGCGCGCGACACCCTGCGTCGCCAGTTTCAAGATGTAGAGTTTTGGGTGACGCAGTTTGCCCCCACCGGGATTCTGCTGCAGCCGGATCCCTGTAGCCTCAGTCCTACCTAGGTTGTCGACTGGATGGGCTGAATGTGGGATCCCCACCTGACCTTCTCTATCCTCCCCTCCAGTTGACCAAAAAAACTGGGTTACAAGCCCCGCCCTTCTAGGGCGGCTTTTGTAAGATGCTATTAGACAGGAAAGGCAACTTTGCATGTACCTTGTCCGCAAGCTCAAGCTAGGCGTCTCAGAGCAACTGCAGCTGTTGAGCAGGGCAGCAGGCGAGCTGTACTCAAAAGTGCTCGTTCACTTTTGGCGGGTCGTCCGCAAGAAGGGATTGTGGTTAAAGCCTTCCACATTCATGCGTTGGTTTCCCAACGACCCTGAGAATACACTTCATGCCCACAGTGCAGACGCAGTAGTGCAAAGCTTCTTTGCCTCTCTCAAGTCCTGGCGGGAACGCCGCAAAACCGACCCCAACGCCCGTCCACCTCGACGCCGTCGGTACTTCTACAAAGTCCAGTGGAAATCTTCAGCCATCCAAGTCGTCAATGGGAAGCTGCGATTGTCGAACGGGAAAGGCAAGGAGCCCCTGATTGTTAACTGGGCTTGGGATACGCCTGTTTGGGTAGAGATGGGCTGGGATGGCCAGCAGTATGAGCTGAGGGCTTGCTACAAGGTGGGGGATACGCCGCCGGAAGAAGAGGGGGAAGAGAGCAACGTTGCCGCTGTGGATTTGGGTGAGATTCACCCCGCAGTCGCTCATGAGGGGGGACAAACCTACATCGCCAATGGCAGGCTGCTGCGCTCCAAAAGGCGCTACCAGAACAAGCTGCAGGGCAAGCTAGCTCGACTCCTGGCGCGCAAAAAGCGGGGCTCTCGGCGGTGGAAGCGGCTAGTTCGCTCTCAACGTTTGCAGCTCAAGAAGCTGCGCAATCAAATTCGGGATATTCTGCACAAGCAGACAACCCGATTGGTCTCCACGCTCCACAAGCGAGGCGTGCAGACAGTTGTGATTGGCGACCTTCGGGATATCCGGATGTCTGCCAACTACAACAAAAAGGCGAATCAGAAGATCCACCAGATGTTGCATGGTCAAGTCCGGCATCTCATCACCTACAAAGCTGAGCGGTTGGGGATGAGAGTGGTACTGCAAGATGAGCGGTACAGCTCTCAGGAGTGTCCTGTTTGTGGACAGAGAAACAAGCCCAAAGGTCGTGTGTACAGGTGTGGGTGTGGGTTTGAGTTCCATCGGGACGGGGTGGGGGCAATTAACATCCGCAGGAAGTATCTGGGCTCCGGCCCAGTAGTTGGGGCCATGGCATCCCACATAGGGTTGAGGTTTCAGCCTCATGCCCTGTGTAGCTCAGTCGGTAGGAGCAATTCTGCTGGCTGAGAAAGCATCCCCGTCCTTTAAGACGGGGAGTATGTCAAATAGTAGGATGAGCACCTGAACTTAACCTTGCGTTTACAGACTGCTGGCCTTAGCGGTCTAGCTACCTCTTCAGCTTTGAACCTCCCTCATGCCGCCCATCACCAAGATCCTGATCGCCAACCGGGGTGAGATTGCCCTGCGCATCATCCGCACCTGTCAGGAAATGGGGATCCGAACTGTGGCCGTTTACTCCACCGCGGATCAGAACTCCCTGCACGTCCAACTGGCGGACGAGGCTGTTTGCGTAGGAGATGCCCCGGTGGCCAAAAGCTACCTCAACATTCCCAACATCATCTCGGCAGCCCTCACCCGCGGGGCCACTGCCATTCATCCGGGCTATGGGTTCTTGGCGGAGAATGCCAAATTTGCCGAGATGTGTGCCGACCACAACTTGATCTTCATCGGCCCCTCGCCAGAGGCGATGCGCAAGATGGGCGACAAGGCCACGGCCCGCGAGACCATGCAAGCGGTGGGGGTGCCGACGGTGCCGGGCAGCCGCGGGTTGATCACCTCTGAGGAGGAGGCAGTGAAGCTGGCGGAGAAAATCGGCTACCCCGTGATCATCAAAGCCACCGCCGGTGGCGGGGGGCGGGGTATGCGGGTGGCGCGGGATGCCCAGGAGCTGCTGAAGATGCTGCGCACCGCTCAGGGGGAAGCCCAAGCAGCCTTTGGCAACGGCGGGGTTTACTTGGAGAAGTTCATCGAGCGCCCCCGTCATGTGGAGTTTCAAATCTTGGCGGATAGTCAGGGCAATGTGGTGCATCTGTACGAGCGGGATTGCTCCATTCAACGGCGACACCAAAAGCTGTTGGAAGAGGCCCCCAGCCCGGCTTTGACAACGGCTCTACGCAGCCGCATGGGAGCAGCGGCGGTGAAAGCGGCCAAGGTGGTGAATTACGTGGGAGCGGGCACGGTGGAGTTTTTGCTGGATAAAAACGGCCAGTTTTACTTCATCGAGATGAATACCCGCATCCAGGTGGAGCATCCGGTTACTGAGATGGTGACCGGGCTGGATCTGATTGCCGAGCAGATTCGCATTGCCCAAGGTCAACCCCTCACCTTTCGCCAGAAGGATGTGGAGTTGCGGGGCCATGCTATCGAATGCCGCATCAACGCCGAGGATCCCAAGCAGCAGTTTCGGCCTTGCGCTGGCACGATCAGTGCCTATTTGCCCCCTGGGGGGCCGGGGGTGCGCATGGATTCCCACATCTACACCGACTACACCATTCCCCCCTACTACGATTCGCTGTTGGGCAAGCTGATCGTCTGGGGGCCTAACCGGGCAGCAGCCATCCGCCGCATGCAGCGGGCTTTGGGGGAATGCGCCATCACTGGGGTGCCCACCACGATCCCTTTCCACCAGCAGATCCTGCGCCATGAAGCTTTTTTGAGGGGCGAAGTGTACACGGACTTCATCGCTCAGCATTTGATGCCGGGGTAGGGGCCGAGTCCAAGCTGGAGCTTGCTCGCAGGGGAAGGATAGAGTTGGTTGAGGGTTGCCAGTGGGCTAAAGATGAGGGATCCCCGACCTGGTCAGGTTCGACAGACTCAACCGAGCGGCCCTGTTCCCAGCCTCAGCCATCTGGCGGCGCAATTTTTGCAGGAGCGGCAGCGGGATCTGGCCCCTGCCAGCCGCCGTACCTACCGCATTGCTCTGGAGCAGTTTGCCAAAACTTGCCCGGTGCCGCTGCCCCAGGTGCAGCCTGTCCACGTTCAGTCCTTTTTGAACAGCTTGAAGGGCCGTCCGTTTCGCAACCGCTCCGGCCAGCGGATCCATCCGCCCGCCTCTCCGGCCACCTACAACTTGAAGCGGTTGGCCTTGCAGCAATTTTTTGAATGGGCCAGGCAACGGGGCTACCTTCAAGATCCCCTGCCCACTCAAGCCATTCGACCTGCCCGCCTACCCGCTCGTTTGCCCCGCGATCTGGATCGGTTGTTGTTGCAGCGGGTGTTGCAGCGGGCCCAAAACCATTCTCTGCGCTACGCGGCTTTGATTCGCCTGATGCTGGAGTGCGGGCTGCGGGCCCAGGAGCTGTTGGACTTAACCGTTCAAGATTTTCAAATCAGCCCCGAGGGATCCCTGTTGGAAGTGCGCTGTGGCAAGGGGAGTAAACCTCGCGCTGTGGCAGTAGGGGATCCCCTCTCCGAGCTGTTGCAGCAGTATCTGAGCCGAGAACGGGGCCCGTGCGCGCCGACGGATCCCTTGTTTGTTTCCCAATCTCGCTGCTTGGCCTACCGGGGGCGCCCCCTCACCTACGATGGCCTGCGGCATATTGTGCTCAAGCTAACCGAGCCTGAGCCGGGACATCAAACCCCCCACCAGTTTCGCCACAGTTTTGCCACCTTGTTGCTGGATCGCGGCGTTGCCCCCGAACACATTCAGCACTTGCTGGGCCACACAACTGCCGCCATGACGATGCGCTACACCCAGCGGGCCAACTTGAGAGCAGCCATCGCCCGTTCCCGTGAGATCTTGAATCAGGGCTTGGTTTAGGGATCCCTGGCTGTACTATGGCCTCTGTCGTTTCCAGTGAGACAGACGCGGATTGCTCGCAGAAAGAGGGATCCCCAAAAAGAGATCAAGGATCCTCAAGGACGGACAAACCTGACTAAGGTGGTTGGAATGACCTGAAAACAACCGATAACCAATGGGTTATTTCAAGTTACACGCTGGAGAGGAATGTAGAGCACATGCTCTCTCCCCTTGCCAATGGGCAACTGCGGCCCAAGACTGGCCTTCTGTTGTTCCAACCAGATGATCAGGTTTTTGTTCTCAGGATAGTATTCCAAAACATACTTGATGAAGTCATCAATTGTACATGGCTCGTTGAAACCTCCCATCCACTGATGAAAGTGGCTATGCACTTCGCTGGCTATAGTAATCAGGTTGGAAAGATTTGCTGCAATCTTTGGATAGTGCGCTTCAGAGTAGAGATGGTGAACCGTTAGGCTACTGGCTGTTTTTCGAGTAACTCTACAGAGATTTTTATCCCTTCTTCTTGCAAGCTCTTTTGCCCTTTCTATCTGCCTTTGTCTATCCTGGATTGTCTTGACGATTGCCTGAATCTGGGGTTCAATGCGTTCGCCAACATCTCGACACCAGTCTTTTCTGTGGTTTTGCTTGAGGACTTCTACCATAATCTTGGCAAGCTCATAGATGCCTCGCAAAGAGAGGTAGACAGTGTCGTCGTTGCCAAAGCGTGTGTAATGAACGTCTTTGATGAGTTTACTTTGTTTTGATGCAATCTCAAGCGCTTTCTTAAGGTAATCAGTTCGAGTTCCAAAGATCGTCACAACATCTTGAAGAGATAGCCAAAACTGATCTTGTCTTCTGACCAGAGAGGAGCTGTTTTCGAGGATCCTATGATCCACCAGAGCCTTCTGCCTCTTGCGATACTCTTCCTTGAACCAATTCCTAATGCTTGTGCTAATGCTTGTGTCTGTAGAGTACTTACGACCTTGCTCTGACCTAGACCTTAAAAAGGATAAAATGGCGTAAGCACCAGACTGCGTGTATTCTCTCAGCCCCGAACTTTTGTTGATAACGCGATAGTCTTTACCTTCCACCAGTTCCCACTCATCATCAGGGATACTGTCAAAGTAGGCTTCAATCTCCCTGAGTTCCTCAAGGCTGATACCCAAAAATTCGGCGAGCTTGTTTGAAGAAACATAGACTATAGCCATTGCTCAAATTTCTCCGTAAGGCTTTTGTAGAAGAGAGTCAATCGCTGGAAAATTTTGTCATCCCCGGTTGGAGAATCGGGATGGTAGATCTTGCTCAGGCGATAAAAGGCAGCTTTGATGTCCTCATTGGTAGCTCGATCGGGGTCAAGTCCAAAAACCCGCCATGGCAAGTCGTACTTGAAGATGTTGATCCCGTTGATGCAGCCATACCCCTCTTCCCCCTCTTCGTTGGGAAGGATCCCGATGTGCTGACGATAAATGCGCTCCAAATCGTCTATGTTGGATAAGCTCAGCTTGCCCATGCCGCTGGTTGCCAGTTTGAAGCTGGCTGACTTTCTCAGCTCGGCTGCGTTTTTAACGCCAAAGTGGTTGTAAATCGCTTTCTGCAGCTCTTTGACAGACAACCGAGGCGGTGGCTGTAGCTGCCTGACCACAAACCGCGCAAAATTCTCCAGGAGTTCCTTAGAGATGCCGTAGGTATCGGAAAGGCGCTGGATTTCTGCAGCAATCGCCCCTTGCGGATCGGGCTTGGTCTCTTCTCTTGAGGTTGCCCTAGTTGTTTTTGGTTTTGTGCTGGCGGCTTTTTTGGGCATGGCTTCCCCTCAAGTCAGTGATGCCAAGTGTAGATCCGCACAAAGCTTATAGGCTGTCTGTGAATTTATTTGCACAATGATGCAGACAATCTTAGGTCAGTGTAACAATGTTGCCGGTACCTGTAAAGCTTTGCACCACATAAGCTTCGCCATACCGATGCCCAGTTGGATGGCTTGGTGTGGGGAGCAGATCCGCACTGGGCGGCCCCGCAGGCGAATCTCGCCAGCATCCGGCTGGTAGAGGCCCGCCAGCATGTTCATCAGGGTGGTTTTCCCGGCGCCATTCTCCCCCCGGAGAGCGTAAATCTCCCCGGCCCGTAGTTCAAAGTCCACGCTAGAGCGCCCCCAGCTTGCCTGTTCGGTTGAGTTCCCCCGCCAGGATCCCTACCAGACAGGCTCTCTCATAAAAAGGCTGATCATAAATGGAAGGCTCTCTGAAGAAAGAGGTACACAGGTTGAGTACCACCTTTCCTTGGCAGTGAACGTATTTCCGGCTACTTTTCAGCGCCAGCTTGGGGCCGCCCCTTCAGCTTTTGGGGATCAGTCGCTTCGGACAGGCAGCACGGATGTGGGATTCGCTCAGGTCGGGCATGAGAGCCAAGGCCCGCTGGGCATCAATTTGCGCTTCGCACACCGCCTCCAGCACCTGTTCGGCCATCAGGGAAAGGGGCATATCGGCAGTTTGTTCGGGATCGGTATCCACGGAAATTGGTCGGACTCCCACAGGGGGGGGTGGCAACACCGGCGGAGCTGCCTGCGGGGATAGGGTAGTGGAAGTGCCCACCTCCAACTGCGCTTCTGCCAGGGCCACACCGCGCCCCACCATCAACAGGGATCCCAGCAACAGGAGCCATCCCAGCCCACGCCCCCCTTTGCGGAACTGAGTCGGAGCCTTCTGCTGTCGCTCAAGGCTGCTGATGTTTACGGCCCTCTTGAACCTGTCACCGAGCATGTCACCTCTCCGAAACCACCCCTTTGCTCAAGATATCCAACACAACTTGAATTTGCAGTAGGCTATCGTTGGCCCTCCAGGTAGTGCCCACCCGTTGCCAAACTTTGCCCGCTCCAGCCCTGCCCCCTCTATGGCCCGTCTGTCTCAAGAGCTAGCCCGGTTTTCCCGCCTTCCCGAGAGCCCAGAGCAACCCGAACCCTCCCCGGAAGGGTTGATCCGCATCGAAGACATTCTAAAACTGGCGGGCGAGCGCAGTTTTGGCTTGTTTTTGGCGGTGCTCTCTTTCCCTTCTGCTTTGCCTCTGCCGGCTCCCGGCTATTCCACTCCCTTTGGCGTGGTCATCCTGTTGCTGGCCGCACAAATGCTGGCAGGGCGAACTACTCCTTGGCTGCCGAAATGGGTGTTGCAGACCTCTATTGAACGGAAGCATTTTCAAAAGTGGGTGCAGGCCGGGATCCCATGGTTGCAGCGCATTGAAAACATTGCCCGCCCCCGTTGGAAGCAGCTCTGCACCACACGGCTCGGCCAAGTCTGGCTGGGCACCTGGATCGGCTTGATGGGGATTTCCATGATCATCCCCGTTCCAGGCACCAACACCCTGCCGGCAATGGGGGTTTTCGTCACCGCTTTTGGCCTCCTGGAAGAAGACGGGATCCTGTGCAGCTTGGGATCCCTGATCTGTGTGGCAGGAGGACTGCTGACCACTTCCATTTTGATCGGCCTGTGGTGGGGGGGAACAACCCTCTTGGATTGGCTGGGGAGATAGCCGTGCCGACACCACTTATGATTCCGGCCTTGCACCGGTTATCGGGATGTCGGGGCCAGCGCCAGATCCTGAGTGAGGCGCAACTCGATCACCTGATTGGGATCCAGCACCACCACCTGTGGTGCCGTTACATTGCCGATCACCGCTCCGGCCACCCCTGCCCCCAGCACTTCTTCTGTGGCAATGGCATTGTCTCCGGTTACCAAGCCGAGAATGGCGCCCGCTGCCGCGCCGATGGCTGCATCCTGAATGATTTTGCCTGTGGTGGTGTAGCGGGGATCCTTGACATCGTGAATGATGTCCGATTGGGCAGCCAAGGGGAACAGTTGGTTGTTGACAATGATGCTTTCCGCCACAAAACGGGTGCCCCCTGGGGCCGGCTCAAAGCGGCCATCCACCCGTGAGCCAAAAGGCACCAGAATATCCCCCTGGGCGTTGCGAATCGGGTTGCGGACGATCAAAGACATGGGCCGGGTTTCGTTGGGGGCAATGAAGAGGCGCTCGTTGAAGGGGGTGGTGGTTTGCATCAGGGTGCCCGCCGCCAGAGTGGAAAGGCGCAGGTCAAAGCCCGGCTGGGAACCGGAGAGGGATCCCCCTGGGTTTTGCGCCACCAAGGATCCCCGGCTGAGCATGGCCTGGTGGGTGAAGGCTGCTACCTCGGCGCGAGTGGCGGGACGGTTGGGTTCCAAGAGCATCGGGTCTGGATAATTGACGATCAACCCGGCGCGGTTGGCCGCTGCAATTTGCGCCAGGGCCCAATTGGGGATGGCTGCCGCATCTCGGTAGCGGCTGAAGAGATCTCCGGGCTGAGCGGCTGGGATCGCTCCCGTGTTGCCAATGGCGTTGGTCAAAACCACCAGCGCTTCGGTGCGGGTAACGGGCTGCTCAGGGCGGAAGGTGCCATCGGGAAAGCCTGCCACCAAGTTGTTGGCTGCTGCCGTCGAGATGGCGCTGGCTGCCCAGTGGGTGGGGGGCACATCCCGAAAGCCGATGAACGTACCAGAGGTATTGCGAAGGCGGAAAGCGGTATTGACAATGGTGGCAAACTGAGCGCGGGTAACCGGCTCATTGGGGCGGAAGGTGCCATCGGGGAAGCCGTTCAACACTCCCTGAGCGGAGAGGGTCTCAATGTAGGCTTGGGCCCAGTGACCAAAGGTGTCGCGGAAAGGGGCGGCCATGGCCACCTGGCAGTGGATACCCAAGACAGCTCCCGATAGGAGTATGCCTGCTGCACGTGGATTTAAAAGAGAGGGAAACATCGTTCATTCACCGAGTTGTCGTAGCGCCCATTGCTGGGTCGATGGCTACTTTTATTCTGGCTATTTCCTCAGTGATGACAATGGCGGAAACCCTTGCTCTGAGGTAATTTGAGCGTTTCTAACCTAAGATTTGCAGCAAAACGCAACTGCAGAGGATTGATAAGGAAACCCCTAAATCTCTGTCGCGTCAGCTAGAAATCGCAGGAGCCCCGCACTGTACCCGTAGGGTCAGTGTCGGGAGGAAAGCGCTTTGATGAAGTACAATGAACTTATGAGCCAAGTCCTGACCGTCTCCTGTAAGCTCAAGGCGTCCCAGTCGCAAGCCGCCAAATTGGACGCGACGATGGATGCCTTTGTGCAGGCACTGAACTGGGTCAACCAGAACACGCCGGAGAAGATCGTCAATGCGGTCAAACTGCAATCCCTTTGCTACTACGAGATTCGAGCCCGGTTCGGCTTGTCCAGTAACTTGGCCCAACAGGTCTGCAGACGGGTGGCCGGCGCTCGCAAAGTGGCGAGACAGCGCAACCGTCCAGTTAAAGAGTTCAAGCGTGGGTTCGTTACCTACGACGCACGCATCTTCTCGTTCCGTCAAAAAGACTGGACGGTGTCGCTGACCACGGTTGAAGGGAGAGAACGCTTTGAGCTAGCCATTGGTAACTACCAGAGGGGAATGCTGGCTGGCTCTAACCCCAAATCGGCCACCCTAGTCCAGCGGAAGGATGGCTCCTACTACATCCAGATTTGCGTAGAGGAAAAGCCACCCAAGCAACAAGATACCGACAAGGTGATCGGGGTGGACTTTGGAAGGACAGATATTGCCCATACATCGGAAGGAGATAACTGGAATGGACAGCAGTTGAACAGAGTCCGAGACCACTACTCCCGGTTGAGGGCGGCACTCCAACGCAAAGCCAGTAAGGGCACACGCAGTTCGCGGCGCAGATGCAGAGAACTGTTGCAACGGCTGTCTGGCAAGGAGAGACGCTTTCAAGTGTGGGTCAATCATCGCATCTCCAAAGCTATTGTCTCTAGGGCAAAAGCTACCAACAGCGCTATTGCTCTGGAAGACCTGACAGGGATCCGGGAAAGGGTCAATCAACAGCCACGCAGCAAAGCCGAGCGGCGTAGGACCAACAGTTGGGCGTTCTACCAACTACGTCAGTTTCTGGAGTACAAGGCGAGGGTTGCAGGGGTTTCTCTGATTCTTGTGCCGCCCGCCTACACGTCGCAGACCTGCCACCGGTGTTTGCACATCCATCCCGACCCTGCGCAATCCTACCGCAGTGGTAAGTCGTTCAAGTGTGGGCACTGTGGATGGGAAGGGGATGCGGATTTGAATGGTGCGAATGTGATTGCGCTCTTGGGGGCTGTCGTAAACCAGCCTAGAGGTCCGGGCTTGTTTTGTTCTCTGGTAGAGCAGAACAGGCTCAGGGCTACTGAAAGCCCGCTCCGTACCGCTTAGCGGTCGAAGCCGGGTAGTTTACTCCCTCATTTCACAGCTACCGTAGTCTTCAGCTTTCAACCAGGCCACCCTTGAAACCACTATTATGGGTCAAGGCACCCCAGCCAAATGACGAATCCTGTCCGTCTCCCTAAAATAGCGACAGATAACAGGTGAATAGCGCTTTACCCTTTTCCCTAACAGCCTCCTCGAGTCCTCATGAAGCGTGTACTGGTCGTAGATGACGATCCCCTCTCCCTGAAGGTGCTGAGCCGCCACCTGACTCAGCATGGCTATCGGGTTTGTACAGGCGCTTCGGGTGTAGAAGGGTTGCGTCTGTTTGCCCAAGAGCAGCCGGATGTGGTGGTTTCAGATGTGGTGATGCCGGAAATGGACGGCTTCGAGTTTTGCCGACAGCTGCGCCAACAGCGCGGCGGCGAGCTCGTCCCCTTCATTTTTCTCTCTTCGCGGGGAGAGATCGATGACCGAGTTCAGGGCTACGAGCGGGGGGCGGATGACTACATCATCAAGCCCTTTGAACCCCTGGAACTGGTGGCCAAAATCGAGGCCCAGATTGAACGCTCCCGCCGCACCCAATCGGAAATTCTGCGGCTGATCCAACAGCAGTCCCAGCCAAAACCGGAAGCGGCCCCCCGACCCACTCCACCCGAATTGCCCCTGACCCCTGCTGAGGAGCGGGTCTTTCGGGAAGTCATTCGCGGCTTCACCAACAAGCAAATCGGCGAGAAGCTGTTCATCAGCCCGCGCACCGTGCAAACTCACCTGACCAACATTCTCAGCAAGCTTTCTTTGGAAAATCGCTCGCAACTGGTGCGTTTTGCCTACGAACGGGGCTACACCGCCGAAGAGGAGCCGGGCCAGAAGGGATCCCTTTCAGGCCAGGTGTAGCCTCAAAACAGCACGTGGCGCTTTTCGCACCCGGCAGGGGATCCGCTCCTTGCCCAAGCGGACAAATGCCTCGTAGCGATGGCAGCCGGAGAACCCGTAGTACTCCCCTTCCACTTCCAAAACCTCAATGGGCTCCTGTAGGCCGACTGCTTCAATGGAAGCCATCAGCGCCTGCACCTTATCCGGATCCGTTTGCCGCGGCAAAGGGCGGCGAATTTGGGCAAGGGGAATCTCGCGAATCTGCGCCATGTTGAACTTTCTCCCTAAGCAAGCTACTTAATCATACTCGTTATGACTTTGCTCTATCAAGACTGGCAGAGGGGATGGATTCTCAGGCCAGAGCATGGCAGGATAACACCATTCCTCACTGCTCTATCGCTCAGAAGTTAACCCAGCCATGTGGCAACTCCTCAAAGCCTTATGGGGAAAGATCGCCGGCCAAGCCCCCCCTGCACCCCCCGCTGCCGCGCCACGACCACCCCTTGACAAGAGGCTGGTTCAGCAGCCCTCTCCCCGGAATGTCCCTGCTGCAGAGGCCGCCCGCAAAGAAGAAGCCCCTGAGCCCACACCAGAACATCCCGCCCCAAAAGTTGCAGTAGCTCAACGGGGTGAGGAACCTGTGGTGTTGCTCCCTTCTCAGGAGAAATCCCCAGACTCTGTGGCAGTAGAATCCCCCATCGGCCCGGCTCAACCCACCTCTACAGCCAAAAGCATCAGCAGCTTCTGGGCCATGACCGACACTGGATCCCGGATTTCCTGCATTGCTGCCACCACCGACAGTGGCCGTGCGGTCAGCTCCATTGCGACTGCTAGGCTCCGCCAACCGGAATAGCGACCGGGATCCCTCTGGCTCCAGAAAAAAACTTCAGGGCAAGTTAGGAATAACTCCCATCCATTTCCACCCGCTACTGCAGGGATCCCCAGGGGGCATTGGGCCGATAATGGACAGGTAGCGTTGGGGGTTCCAAGCATGCTGGAGATGATCTTTAACGGGGCCAACTGGTTTGCTCTGCCCTTTTGGGCCTTGATGATTCTGCTGCCGGGTTGGAAGGTAACCCGCAAAGTGATGGAATCGCTTTTGCCCATCGCTCTTCTGGCGGCGGTTTATTTGTATCTTTTGGTCACCGGGTTTAATGCCGATGTTCTCAAGGAATTTTCCAACCCTCAACTGTCTCTGACCAGCCTAACCGACCTATTCAGTCAACCCGCTGTTATGGCGACGGGATGGGTCCACTACATCGTCATGGATTTGTTTGTGGGCCGCTGGATCTTTTTGGAAGGGTGGGATAAGCGAGTATGGACAACCCATTCTCTGATTTTGTGCTTGTTTGCCGGGCCTGTGGGTCTGCTCTCCCATTTGCTTACAGTGGCGATTGTACAAGCAACTCGCCAGAACCGGCCCAGTGTTGCTCAACCTGAAAAAGGCTCAGAAGTGCCGCAAGAATCCATCTAGCCCCTGCTTGGCTTTATGGCTCTTTCCGATGCACAGGGTGCAAAATGAGCAGCGTGGGATCATCCTCGACCTCAACGTTGCTGCCACGCAGCTCCCCAGCGCTACGTACTCGCCAGCACACAGGGTGGTTCCCGAGTGCCTTTAGGTGCCGTTGTAAACAACAACCACAAAACCCACTGAGGTCGGATCCAACCGTCAGGCTGTCGGGTTTAGGGCCTACAGCCCGTTTACGCGAACAATGCGCCCTGTGCTGCTGTGGGCGAGAGCGGCTGACTACCCTGGCACTGCAGGCAGCGTAGCACAAAGCCGCTTTAAAGGGCGGGGCTTCAAACCCAGTTTTTCGGTAACCGAATTCTTGTATTCTGAAACCCTGACATACTCCCCGCCCTACTGGCTTGCTTCCGCGCAGCGATGGGACGGGGCCTTAAGCTCAGTCTTCGGGTAAACAGGAGTGCAAACCTCTCATGACTGCTACCTTTGTTCACGCACCCTTGGCGCAAACTGTTCTGCCTCGCCCTTCCCGAACTCGGGATCTCCTGCTGGTTCTGGGGGGAAGTTTGTTCGTAGCTGCCCTGGCTCAGGTGCGGATCCCTCTGCCCTTCACGCCGGTACCGATTACCGGGCAAACCTTTGGGGTGATGCTGGTGGGGGCAGGCTTTGGGGCACGGCTGGGCTTTCTCACGTTGCTGGTCTACCTGCTGGAAGGGATCCTGGGATTGCCCTTCTTCAGCGGTGGCGGATCCGGGCTTGGCCACTTGGCCGGGGCGACGGGGGGCTACC
Organism: Thermostichus sp. OS-CIW-26; assembly: GCF_054058395.1. Taxonomy (NCBI): domain Bacteria; kingdom Bacillati; phylum Cyanobacteriota; class Cyanophyceae; order Thermostichales; family Thermostichaceae; genus Thermostichus; species Thermostichus sp. OS-CIW-26. Next base: position 23,407 of record NZ_JBSSAG010000015.1, read on the forward strand.
TGTTGGCTTTTCCCCTGGCTGCAGGGCTGATGGGCTGGTTGGTGGAGCGCTGGGGCGTGGATCGCAACCCCTGGAAGATGGCGCTGGCGATGTTATCCTGCTCAGCTCTGATTTTTTTGCTGGGAGCCACTTGGCTGGGGGTGTGGCTGAACCAGAATGTTGAGCCCACCTCGATCTTGGCCGTCCTCAACAAAGGGGTCTTCCCTTTTATCCCAGGAGACTTGGTGAAGTGCGGACTGGCGGCAGTGCTGCTGCCCACCATCTGGCGCCGGGTGGGTCGGGAAAGGCCACCGGCAGACTCCTAGCCCACTGGGCAAGAGCAGCAACTCTAAAGACCGCTCCGGCAAAGCAGAAGGGGCCTGGGATTAGCCTCGGGTCGGAAAATCTAAAAAAAAGATAACAGCTCCGAGGATTTGGCCTTTTTTCTGAGATTCTAAAAACTGTGCTCAATGCGATGTTCAATACGGCCTATTCATGGAGCTTTTCTTTATATTGCTCTAGAGTTTTATAAGTCGCTGACTGGTCGCGGCAGAGCCCCCTTGTGGGGCTTTTTATTTTCTATCTGCCGACCGGAAAAAGTTGAACTCAACCTACTATGGTCATTCCAAGCTATAATTTGATCTCTATAGACTCCCTAAATAGACGGGATCCCTGCCATGCAACAGACGCGCCGGATCCCAGAAACATCCTGGTGGGTAGTCATTCAGCCCTTGACGGGCACCTTCTTTTCCAGCCACTGAGCCACTTGATCTGCCAGGTCAACTCCTTCCAACTGACAGAGTTCTCGCAGCATTGTTGGGCTGGTCACATTCACTTCGGTTAGTCGTTCCCCGATAACATCAATCCCGACAAAATACAGCTTCTCCTGCCTGAGCACCGGTGCCAAAGCCCCGCAGAGAGCCCGTTCTTTTTCGGTAATCTTGGTTTTTTCCACTCGACCGCCGGCAGCAACATTGCCCCGAAAATCGCCCTCTCCAGGGATCCGATTGACGGCGCCCAAAGGTTCTCCTTCCAGCAACAAAATGCGTTTATCTCCTGCCGCCGCCTGTGGCAAATACTCTTGCACCATCACGGGCAGCCGACCAAATTGGGTGCTCATTTCAATCAACGAGTTGAGGTTTGGATCCCCGGCATTGACCCTCAGGATCCCTTCCCCACCTTTGCCACCCAAAGGCTTGAGCACCGCCTGTCCTTCCTGTTCGACGAACTGACGCAGCAGGCGTTTGTTGCTGCTGACGCGGGTACGCGGGATCCACTCTTGGAATTGCAGGGCATAGAGCTTTTCGTTGGCCGAGCGGATCCCGGCAGGATGATTGAGCACCAGCGTGCGGCTGGGGGAGAGACGATCCAAAAGGTAAGTGGCATAGAGATAGGCCGCATCTACCGGCGGATCCTTGCGCATCCACACCGCCTGCATTTGGCTCAGGGGCAGCAGTTGCCGGTCTTTGACCTCATACCAGGGATCCGCCTTCAGATCCAACCGGATTTCCTCAAGGGATCCCCACGTTTCCCCTTGATCCCAGTAGAGATCCGCCAGGCCCAGGCAGAAAATGCGGTGCCCCCGTTTCTGCAGAGCTTCCATCAGGGCAATGCTGGTGTCATGGCCCACCTGCAACTGAGGCAATGGATCGACAATAAAAGCTACCTGCATGGGAGGTGTGGTTCACTGACGAAAGGCTGCCCCGAGTATGCAACAAATCGGAGCCGATTGTGCTCTGCTGGCAGGCTGTTTCCACAAGAGAAGACCCCCTCTGGAAAGCTCGATGCAGAGTTGTCTTTTTAATATCCTCTTAACCTCGACAGGCGACGCAAACGTTAGCTTGATAGGTGGAATCCCCAGTTGGCCCTCAGTTCTCGGCTGGGTTGACCGGATTTCTGGCCTAACCTGTGAGGAATGCTCCATCTGTGAGTGCTCCCCCTTCTCAACCCTCAGAGCCGGTTCGCATTGAAACCACGCGGGACTTGCTGGAAGCCTTGCGTGAGGGGCGCTCCCTGGTGGGTGCCAACCTGGAGAATGCCTACCTCTCGCGGGGCCTGTTCGACCGCATTCAGATGCCCAAATCCAATTTGACGCGGGCTAACCTGCGCTCGATCAGCCTGCAGCAAGCCGACCTACGTCTGTGCAACTTTCGCCGCGCTGAGCTAGAGCGGGCCAATTTTACCGCCTCAGATCTACGGGGATCCAGCTTTAGCCAGGCTCTGGGGGACTACAGCAACTTTACCGCCGCCAAACTGGACAAAAGCAGCTTTCAGGGGGGCCGTTTCAGCCATGCCATCTTTCGCGAAGCCAGCTTGGTGGCTGCTAATCTGGCGGAGGGGAACTTTTTTGCCGCCGACTTCCGCCAGGCCAACCTATCTCGCTGCAACCTCTCCCAGGCTGCCTTGGTGAGTTGCCAGCTTCAGTTTGCCAACCTAGAACAAGCCATTTTGGTGGGGGCCAACCTACGGGACGCTCAGATTGAAGATACGCTCTTCAGTGGAGCCGATTTTACCGATGCCAAGCTCTCCGATGAGACGCGCAAGCTCTTAATCGAGCGGGCCAGCGGCACCAACGAGCTTACCCAACGGGATACCCTCAACACCTTGCTGGCGGGATTGCAGCCCAAGTCGCGTAAGCTTTTTGGCTTGCTGTGAGGTTGGAGCTGTCAGACACAACTGGGCTGAGGAGAAAGCTCAAAACCGGTTGAGGTCGATCCCGGCTTCCCGGGCCATGGCTCCTATACCCTTGGCCTTGAGAGTCTTCAAGGCTTTGGTGGAAAGGCGCAGACGAACAAACCGCTTACCCTCTTCCCACCAGATGCGCTTCCACTGCAAATTGACTTCCTGCAGGCGCTTGGTGCGCCGGTGGGAGTGGGAGATGGCAAAAGCGTTGTTGCGTTTCTTGTTGGTTAGTTGGCAGCGACGCGCCATGGGATCAAAGCAAACTCAGCCTAGCTATCGTAAGGCATCTTTTTGTTGGGCAGCAAGCTGAAGTTGACTTTGCAACTGGGCTAGCTCTGCCTTCAGTCGGTCAAAGGTTTGTTGGCAGTGGTTAACGCTTTTTAGGGGCAGCTCTTCATTTTTGGCAATGCAGGTCACCTGTACAGAGCCGTCGGCAGCCTGACGGGTGCGATCCACAAACACTTCCACCGTCACCAGTTTGGTGTGGGGATTTTTTCCGGGAGGCTCGCCGGCCACCCAGTAATCAGGGCTGCTGTGGAGGACATTGAGTTGGCAGCGCTCCAAAACGGCGCGGATCGACTCGCTGAGCTGCTCGGCTGAGCCCACAAGCTGGGTAACGCAAGAGTATCGAGCCATAGAACAGGCAAGCCACCACGGTTATCCTACCATTAAGTTTTCGGCTCCTGCAGCCAAAGGCGAACCGGCAAAATTGCGCTCAAGAGTACTCTACACCGGCTCGGTTAGCCCTGCTGCGAGGAGGTGAATTACGTTAGAACATGAACAACTCCCAGGAGAGTTGCCATGTTTAGGGTCTCCTGTTTGGCTCATTCTCTTTTGCTACTGGGATCCCTGGGCCTGGGTTGGATAGGCGTGTCTTTTGCCCACGCGCAGCCCTTTCAGGCGGGCGACCTGGATGGGGATGGCCGTTTGACGGTGCAGGATCTCAACCTGTTGGGGGCCTACTTGCGGGGAGAACGGGGATTGACCGACGACCAGATCCGAGCTGCCGATGTCGACCAGGATGGACGGATCACAGAAGCCGACTGGCAAGTGTTGCAGCAGCGCATTCAGGCAGCAACGGATGTGCCCACAGGACAGGTGCAGTTGGATTCCGCCTATTCGGGACAGGTGGTGGATCGGCTGACAGGGCAGCCCTTGGCCGGGGCGGAGGTGGCCATTCCGGGGGCGGGTATTTCGGTGCGCACCGATGCCCAGGGTCGGTTTCGCCTGCCAGGGCCGCTGCCGGCAGAAGAAATTTTGGTGGCGCGGCTGGAAAATTACTTGCCCTATTCCCAAAGTACAGGCAACGGTCAAGCCAGCGGGGATCGGCCTTGGCAACTGCAGTTGGAGCGCTGGGATCCCAACACAACTTTGGTACTGGAGGCGAATGTCATCCGCCTGGGGGATAACCAGTACTCACCGGAATCGGCTGCCGCCGGGCAATTTTTGGGCCCTGCCCAAGGGGTGGAGATGACCCGCTCTTTCACTTTGCAACGCCTGCCTTCGCGCCCACTGGTTTTGCGGATTGGATCCCTGATTGGGTTGGATACAGCTGCCGCCTATCGGGCCGGTCAATCCCGGATCCCCAGTGCCAACATGTCTCCCATGCAGGTCATCCTGAACGGAGTGGAAGTCGAACAGATTCACCTGGGGGGAGATAACCTACAGATTCCCCTGCCGCTGCAACCTCTGCGCCTAGGCCTGAACACTGTTACCCTGCGCACTGGCAAAACCCTGATTCAGCCCCCCATGGTCACCCGTGGTCCCCAAGTGCCGATCAGCATTCCCCTTTTCGGGGGATCCCTGCACATCTCGGTGCCGCTGGGAGGTGATACAGTCATCCGGCACGGTGGAGCCTGGGTGGATCATGACGATGTGCAGTTGGCTAACGTAACCATCGAGATCCCCAAGTAAACTACCCGGCCCTGACTGCTTCGCAGTACGGGGCGGGCTTAAGGCCTCCGGCCCGCTGGCGCGAACGGTAGCCCTGCAGTTGGCAAGCCAACCACGGGCCTCTAGGCTGGTTTACGACAGCCCCAAGCTTGGCAATCATGTTGGCCCCATTCCAGTCCGCATCCCCTTCCCATCCACAGTGCCCACACTTGAACGACTTGCCACTGCGGTAGGATTGCGCAGGGTCGGGATGGATGTGCAAACACCGGTGGCAGGTCTGCGACGTGTAGGCAGGCGGCACCAGAATCAAGGTAACCCCTGCACGCAGAGCCTTGTATTCCAGAAACTGCCTCAGCTGGTAGAACGCCCAACTGTTGGCCCTGCGCCGCTCGGCTTTGCTGCGTGGCTGTTGATTGACCCTTTCCCGGATCCCTGTCAGGTCTTCCAGAGCAATAGCGCTGTTGGTAGCTTTTGCCCTAGAGACAATAGCTTTAGAGATGCGATGATTGACCCACGCTTGAAAGCGTCTCTCCTTGCCAGACAGCCGTTGCAACAGTTCTCTGCATCTGCGCCGCGAACTGCGTGTGCCCTTACTGGCTTTGCGTTGGAGTACCGCCCTCAACCGGGAGTAGTGGTCTCGGACTCTGTTCAACTGCTGTCCATTCCAGTTGTCCCCCTCTGACGTATGGGCAATATCTGTCCTTCCAAAGTCCACCCCGATCACCTTGTCGGTATCTTGTTGCTTGGGTGGTTTTTTCTCTACGCAAATCTGGATGTAGTAGGAGCCGTCTCTGCGCTTGACCAGAGTGGCCGATTTGGGATTGGAGCCCGCCAACTGTTCTCTCTGGTAACGGCCAATCGCCAGCTCAAAGCGCTCTCGACCCTCCACTGTGGTCAGCGACACCGTCCAGTCTTTCTCGCGGAACGAAAAGATATGAGCGTCATAGGTCGCGAAGCCCCCCTTGAACGCTTTGACGGGGCGGTTTTTCTGTCGGGTAACCTTGCGGGCACCGGCCAGCCGTCTGCAGACCTGCTGAGCCAAGTTACTGGACAAGCCGAACCGGGCACGGATTTCGCGGTAGCACAGAGATTGAAGTTTAACGGCGTTGGTGACTTTCTCGGGCGTGTTTTGGTTGACCCAGTTCAACGCCTGCACAAAGGCATCCAAGGTCGCGTCCAACTTTGCGGCCTGCGACTGGGACACCTTGAGCTTGCAGGAGACGGTCAGAACTTGGGTCATGGTTCTATCGTAACTTCCGCATTCCTCCCGACACTGACCCTACGGGTACAGTGCGGGGCTCCTGCGATTTCTAGCTGACCCTGCTCCGTTCAATGGTTTTACGGCCCATACCGTCAGCCAATAGCTTGGACGTTGAATCCAGGTTGAGCGGGCCACGGGGCCTGTCGGTCAAGAGGAACAAGTTTGAGCCTGCTTTCGATAACTGACTCGATATCTGATCCGTTTGCTCAACAAGGGAAATACGTTTGTCCAGCGATTGGAAGATTCCCCTTCCAATAGCAGGCATACTGCAGTTGCTGAATTGCTCCTCTTCGATGCCTCTGGGAGTTCTGGGCATCTCGATCTTCGAGAGGGATCCCTGAGGTGGCCCATGTGAGTGAGGTGAAATCCCGGCAACCGATCAGACCGATCAACCCAAACCAAGGAGAGCTGACCATGAGCATGAATAGGGCTTCTGCCTTCCCCTTAACCTGGCTGTGGACGGGATCCCTGGCCCTGGGGGTGACGGCCCTGGTGACCCGCCAAGTGATCTGGGGGCTCTTACCTTTGGCAGCAGCCTACCCTGCCATCCGCCGCCGCGAAGAACAGCTTGGCCAAGTTCTGGAACAGACCTGGACACAGCAGCAACAGACAGCAACCCAACTGGAGACCCTGCAAGCGCGTTTCGAGGTGCTGGACGCTCGGCTCACTGCTGAACCGTCCCTTCTGCAGCAGACCTTGGCTTCCCCGGCTGAAGCCATTCAAGAGCTCGAGCAGAAAGTAAAGGTTTTGGAGCCCATCTGGGTACAGCAGCAGCAGACGGCGGCCCAACTGGAAACAGTTCAAGGACGGATCGACGCCCTCGAAGCTCGGCCCACGTCTCATCTGTCCGTGCGGCAACAGCTGGCCCCCATCACCCAGGCCATCCAGCAAATCCAGCAGCGGTTAAAAGCCGTGGAGCTGCGGTTGAATGCTCTGCCGGTATCCCAGCCCCAAGTGACTTTGGAGCAACTGGAGTTGGTGCAGGCGCAACTCCAACACCTGCAGCAGCTGGTGGCATCCCAGCCGAACCCTGCTTTTCCCCGCAAAGCCCTGGGGGTGTTCATCGACGCGGCCAATCTCCACGCCAGCGCCCAGCAGCAGGGATCCCATCTCGACTACCCCAGTCTGCTGAGCTGGCTGGCCCAGGGCAGATCCGAAATGGAAGTGCATGTCTACAGCGGGGTAGATCGCCACAACCTAGCTCAGCGCCGTTTCCTGCGGGAGTTGAGAAAACAGGGCTATCGGGTGGTCACCAAGCCGGTGGTGATCCACGCCGACGGCAGCCGCAAAGCCAATCTGGATGGGGAGCTGATCGTGGACTTGATGGCGATGCACTCCCACTACGAGACGGTGCTGCTGCTGAGTGGGGATGGAGATTTTGTGCCGGCCCTCAAGCATATCCGCCGCCAAGGCTGCCGGCTGGAGGTAGCCGCCTACAGGCCGAACACGAACCCGGCGTTAATTCGGATAGCCGACCAGTTCGTGGATTTGTGCGCTTGGCAGGGGACAGGAACGCTGGTGCCGCTGCCTGCAAAACAGACTCCGGCCACCGGCTAAACCTTGCCATCTCAGCACAGTTACATCGATCCCTGACTCCCCTCTCCCAAGGCAGGGAGAGGGGCTGGGGGTGAGGGTAGGCGGCACAGCGTCTTAACCTTGTTTATTTAAAGTGATCAGAAGTGCTCATCTTCTCTAACCATTTTCTGATTTGCAGTCTCAACGCCTGAGACTCGCTTGGATCAACCTTGCCCCAGCAGTCAACTTAACCCCAATTGGAGAGTCCAGATGTCAACGCAACTCACACAGCGGTTTGTGCAGGCAATGCACTATGCCCATCGCTGGCATGCTTCTCAAACCCGCAAGGGAACCGGGATCCCTTACCTCAGCCATCTGTTGGCCGTAGCAGCCATCGCCCTGGAGCATGGGGCGGATGAAGATGAAGCGATTGCCGCTCTGCTCCACGACAGCCTAGAGGACGGCCCCCACAACACAGGCGAGCCCCGCGCCCAAATCGAGCAACAGATCCGGGAGCACTTTGGAGAACGGGTGCTGCAGATCATCCTGGGATGTACGGATACCGAAAGCGATGGCTCCCGAGGCGAGCCCAAAGAAAACTGGAAAGAGCGCAAAACCGCCTACCTGAAGCACCTGGAAACGGCAAATGCCTCGGTTTTGTTGGTGGCCGCCTCTGACAAGCTGCACAACGCCCGCTGCATCTTGCGGGATTTTCGCCAACTGGGGGATGAACTCTGGCAGCGGTTTTCCGCCGGAAAAGAGGGATCCCTGTGGTATTATCGATCGTTGGCAGAGATTCTGAGGCGACGGCTGCCCGGCAATCTATCGGCGGAGCTTCAAGAGCTGGTGGCTGAGTTGCAATGCCAAGCTGGAGCGGTAATGCCTTGACAGAGACAAGCAGGGCTGAAGAAAATGCTGAGGGCAGCCCTATTCATCACACTTTTTGGGTCACGCACCTATGGTTCTCGCTGTTGGCACCCCTGCTCCTGGGTTTAACACCACTGACACCCAAGGCAACCAAGTCTCTCTGGCTGATTTTGCCGGCAAAACCGTAGTCCTCTACTTTTATCCCAAAGACGACACCCCCGGCTGTACCAAAGAAGCCTGTGGATTCCGCGACGCCTACGCCGATTACCAGAGCAAGGACGTGGTGGTGCTGGGGGTGAGCATGGACGACCAAGCTTCTCACCAAAAGTTCACCGAAAAGTACAACTTGCCTTTCCCCCTACTGGTGGATAGCAGTGGGGTGATCACCCGCGCCTACGATGTGGATGGGGGCGGCTATGCCAAGCGGGTGACCTACGTCATTGATGGCGAGGGCAAAATTGCCAAGGTCTACCAGAACATCAATACCGAAACCCATGCCCGCGATATTTTGGCGGATTTGGGTTTGTAGAAACGCTGCCTCTTTTCAGCTAGAAATCGCAGGAGCCCCGCACTGTACCCGTAGGGTCAGTGTCGGGAGGAATGCGGAAGTCACAATAGAACCATGACCCAAGTCCTGACCGTCTCCTGCAAGCTCAAGGTGTCCCAGTCGCAGGCCGCCAAATTGGACGCGACTTTGGAGGCTTTTGGCCAAGCCTTGAACTGGGTCAACCAGAACACGCCGAAGAAAGTCGCCAACGCCGTTAAGCTCCAGTCTCTGTGCTACCGCGAAATCCGTGCCCGGTTCGGCTTATCCAGTAACTTGGCAAGGACTACGTCCCGCTTACGCGACCAGCAGGTCTGCAGGCGGCTGGCCGGCGCCCGTAAAGTTGCCCGACAGAAAAACCGCCCGGTCAAAGCGTTCAAGAGAGGCTTTGCGACCTACGATGCCCGTATCTTTTCGTTTCGCGAGAAAGACTGGACGGTGTCGCTGACCACGGTGGAGGGTCGGGAGCGCTTTGAGCTGGCGATTGGCCGCTACCAGAGAGAACGGCTGGCGGGCTCCAATCCCAAATCTGCCACTCTGGTCAAGCGTAAAGACGGTTCCTACTCTATTCAGATCTGTGTGGAAGCGGAGCCATCCCCACCGCAACGCACGGATAGAGTGCTGGGCGTGGATTTGGGAAGGACGGATATTGCTCATACGTCAGAAGGGGATAACTGGAATGGACAGCAGTTGAACCGAATCCGAGACCACTACTCCAAGCTGAGGGCGGTACTCCAACGCAAAGCCAGTAAGGGCACCCGCAGTTCGCGGCGCAGATGCCGTCAACTGTTGCAACGGCTGTCTGGCAAGGAGAGACGCTTTCAGGCGTGGGTCAATCATCGCATCTCCAAAGCTATTGTCTCTAGGGCAAAGGCGACAAACAGCGCTATTGCCCTGGAAGACCTGACAGGGATTCGGGAAAGGGTCAATCAACAGCCACGCAGCAAGACAGAGCGTAGGCGGGCAAATAGTTGGGCGTTTTATCAACTCCGTCAATTTTTGGAGTACAAGGCTCTGCGTGCGGGGGTTGCTCTGATTCTTGTTCCGCCTGCCTACACGTCGCAGACCTGCCACCGGTGTTTGCACATTCATCCCGACCCTGCGCAATCCTATCGCAGTGGAAAGAAGTTTAAGTGTGGACACTGTGGATGGGAAGGGGATGCGGATTTGAATGGTGCGAATGTGATTGCGCTTTTGGGGGCTGCTGTAAACCAGCCTAGAGGCCCGTGGTTGGCTTGCCAACTGCAGGGCTACCGAAAGCCCGCCCTGTACTGCGAAGTAGTCAGGGTCGGGTAGTTTACTACTCCTCGCTAGATCCCGGCCTTTGCGCATGAAAGACGACATTCCGGTCGCCCGTCGCCAGTCCACTCCGGCGAAAAAAGCGCAAAGTTCGGTGCCTGCCCTGAGGTCCCGTCTAGTCTTGGGCCTGGTGCTGGTTGGGCTAGTGCTCCTGGCGGGTTGGGGGATAGAGAAGTTACCGGGATCCCAGCAGGCGGCGGATCCCCAAGTTCTGGAGGAAGCCGGTCAGCCCTCTCTGCCGCAGCCAACTGTGCAGAATGGGCGACCTTCTCTGTTGGGGCACTATGCCTATTCAGAAGCTCCTGCAGATAGCTTGCGGGTGGTGGGCCACTACCACGGTCGTGAGGTGCGCCTGCGCCAGGCGGCTGCCGAAAGTTACCTTCGCATGAGCGAAGCAGCTCAAGCTGCCGGGATCCGCCTTGTCCCCATTTCCGGGTTTCGCTCCATTGCGGATCAGGAATTCTTGTTTTTTCAATTGGCTCAATCCCGAGCCTTGCGACCCGAGGAGCGAGCTGCTGTCAGTGCTCCCCCTGGCTACAGCGAGCACCACACTGGCTATGCCATCGACCTTGGGGATGCCGGGTTTCCGCAGTGGGATACTCAAGAAGCCTTTGAGACCACCCCGGCCTTCCAGTGGCTGCAGAGCAACGCGGCCCGCTTTGGCTTTGAGCTGTCTTTCCCCAGAAACAACCCTCAGGGGGTGAATTACGAACCCTGGCACTGGCGCTTTGTGGGTGACCGTGACAGCCTGGAGACCTTCTACGCTCCCCAAATCAAACCATTCCCAAATCAGCCCAATCAAACCGAGACCCCTACTCTCCCGTCTTCCAGAGGGAGAAGAGCTGGGAGTGAGGGCTGACTCCTTTGGGGAGAGAGGAAAGGGGGAGCTCCTTGGGACTACCGTCACGGCCCTCTCCCTTGCAGGGATCTCATTCCCCTCTTGAATGGGTTCACAAGCCTAAGCAAGCGGATGACGCGATTCGAACGCGCGACCGTCTCGTTGGCAACGAGAAGCTCTACCACTGAGCTACATCCGCGTCGGGAAATTTATGATGGCAAGTTTTGCGGTGGTTTGTCAAGTCAGGGATCCCTGGCGCATTTTGTTCCAGAATGAGAGAAGTTCATCTTTCTTTGCAGTTGCGCAAAGTCTGGGCGGGATCCCGGGCAGCGCCTGTTTGAGGGTATTGCTATGCGGGTAGCCATTATTGGGGCCGGATTGGCCGGGTTGGTGACGGCAGTCGATTTGGTTGAAGCAGGACACGAGGTGCAGCTCTACGAGGCGCGGCCTTTTGTCGGCGGCAAGGTGGGATCCTGGCAGGATGCCGATGGCAACCACATCGAGATGGGGCTGCACGTTTTTTTCTGCAACTACAGCAATTTGTTTGCCCTGATGAAAAAGGTGGGGGCCTACGAGAACCTGCTGCCCAAGCAACACACCCACACCTTTGTCAACCGAGGTGGGCAAACGGCCAGTCTGGATTTTCGCTTTCCCCTGGGGGCGCCTTTCAACGGCCTCAAAGCTTTTTTCACCACCGAGCAGCTCTCTTGGGCGGACAAGCTGCGCAACGCCTTGGCGCTGGGCACCAGCCCTTTGATTCGCGGCTTGCTGGACTATGAAGGGGCAATGCGGCAAATTCGCGCCTTGGATCGGATGAGCTTTGCCGATTGGTTTCGGCGGCATGGGGGATCCGAAGGTAGCCTGAAGCGGATGTGGAACCCGATTGCCTATGCCTTGGGCTTTATTGACACAGAGCAGATTTCTGCCCGCTGCATGCTGACGATCTTTCAGATGTTTGCCAGCAAAACAGAGGCTTCCAAGCTCAATCTCCTCAAGGGATCCCCGGACACTTACCTCACTCAGCCCATCGTCCGCTACATCCAAGCCCGCGGGGGCCAGATCCACACCCGCAGGGGGGTCAGCCGCATTGAAGTGAGCGACTCCTCTCCCTACCCCGTGACCGGCTTGCTCTTGGCCAACGGAGAGCGGGTGGAGGCAGATGTGTACGTGTGCGCAGCGGCGGTGGAAGGGGCCAAACGGCTGATCCCGGAAGTATGGCGGCAGTGGCCACAATTCGACAACCTCTACAAGCTGGAATCCGTACCGGTGGCCACGGTGCAGTTGCGCTTCGATGGCTGGGTGACGGAGCTGAACCCCCAAGGCCAGGCCAAACGAGCCAGCCAACACCCAGAGGCTCTGGGTATCGACAATCTCCTCTACACCGCCGATGCCGATTTTTCCTGCTTTGCCGATCTGGCCCTCACCAGCCCCGCCGACTACTACAAGCCGGGCCAGGGATCTCTATTACAATGCGTGCTCACGCCGGGGGATCCCTTCATTTCCATGCCCAACGAGCAAATTGCCCAGCACGTGTTGCACCAAGTCCACGAGCTGTTTCCCTCATCCCGGCAACTGAACATGACCTGGTACAGCGTGGTGAAACTGGCCCACTCCCTCTATCGAGAAGCACCGGGCATGGATCCCTATCGCCCACAGCAAAAGACCCCAGTACCCAACTTCTTTTTTGCCGGCAGCTACACCGCCCAAGACTACATCGACAGCATGGAAGGGGCCACCCTCTCCGGCCACCTGGCTGCTCAGGCCATTCTGGCTGCCCACAGGGATCCCTGATAGGAGCATGACTCTAGTCAATAATAAGCTCAACTATACTGAAAATAATGTATAATATGTTCAGTACGGATTACTACCAGTTGATCTTTCTGTTTACTTTCGAGTCTGCCAACATGGTAGCCAAAGCAAAGCAGAAAATTGGTAGTAAGACGACACGGAAACTGCGCTTTGGGTATTCTACTCAAAGCTTTGCGGGATACCGCCATTCTGGTTGGAAACAAACAGAATGCTATCGCTGCATAGTTGAACAGTGATGTTCAGCAGTGTTCAGCGTAAATGTATCAGGACTTAAAACCGGCTTAAAACCGTCGTGAAGCCGCTTGCCAACTCCAAACTGCTGTCTCCTTTTATGGAAGAAGGGGACTTTTGCTGTGGGAAAAGAGCTGGAAGTGAGCGCAACATAGCAATGGGGAGCTGGAACAGGCTCCGCTCGCAGCTCTGGAAACCCGCAGTTTATGGCTCGACTGGAAGATCTCACCCCTGGCGCCAAGGTCAAAGGGATCCTGCCCAATCAAACCGTTGCCATCGTGAGTGTGAGGTGGTACGGCAGCAGCACCATCGAGGCCATCTACAAAGACACTCAGGGGCGTCTCCATTCAGAGCTTCTGTTTCGGGATAAAGAGCCAACCCTAGAGGTGGTAGCCGAGGGATCCCTTGGCAACTTCGAGGGAGACGGCGCCTTATTTCGCCTAGCTTCAGAGGCCTATCGGATTCGGCTGGCGCACCTGTTTGATCCCTTGCTGGCCGTTCACACCTCTCTGGTAGAACCCCTGCCCCACCAGATCAGCGCCGTCTATGGGGAAATGCTCACGCGGCAGCCGCTGCGGTTTTTGCTGGCCGATGACCCAGGTGCCGGCAAAACCATCATGGCAGGGCTTTTGGTTAGAGAGCTATTGATTCGAGGTGACTTGCACCGCTGTCTCATCGTTTGCCCGGGGAGTCTAACGCTGCAGTGGCAAGATGAGATGGTGCAAAAGTTTCATTTGCCCTTTGAGATCTTGACCAACGATCGCATTCAAGCCGCCCGAACTGGCAACCCTTTCCTGGAGATACCTCTTCTCATTGCCCGCCTCGATAAGCTCAGCCGAGATGAGGCCCTGCAGGAGAAACTGAGGCAAACTGATTGGGATCTGGTTATTGTTGATGAGGCCCACAAACTCTCCGCATCCTTCTTTGGGGGAGAAATCAAAGAAACCAAGCGTTACAAGCTGGGCAAGTTGCTCTCGCAGCTAACACGCCACTTTTTACTGATGACAGCCACTCCCCACAACGGTAGAGAAGAAGACTTTCAGCTTTTTTTGGCTTTGCTGGATGGGGATCGCTTTGAGGGGAGATTCCGAGATGGAGTTCATACCTGTGATGCCTCGGATTTGATGCGGCGGCTGGTGAAAGAAGACCTGCTCAAGTTCGATGGCAAGCCTCTCTTTCCCGAACGGCGAGCTTACACCGTCCAGTACGTCTTGTCTGACCTGGAAGCCAGGCTCTATAAGGAAGTGACCGATTACGTGCGCGAAGAGTTTAACCGCGCGGAAGCTTTAGAGCAAGGTAGCCGCAAAAGGACGGTCGGTTTTGCTTTAACCATCCTGCAACGTCGGCTAGCCTCTTCTCCAGAAGCGATCTACCAATCCTTGCTGCGAAGACGAGAGAGACTGCAGCGGAAGCTAAAGGAAGAACAATTGCGCAGCCGGGGAGACAACCTTGCTTTTACCACTTCCCTGCTAGACGAAGAAGGCTGGGATGAGGATTTTGAAGACTGCCCTGCTGAAGAGCGGGAACCGCGAGAAGAAGAGCTGGTAGATCAGGCAACTGCCGCCCGCACAATTGTCGAGCTGCAGGCAGAAATTCAGCGGCTGCAGGAGCTGGAAAAATTAGCCTTGCAAGTGAGACGTAGCGGCAAAGACCGCAAGTGGGAGGAGCTATCGAAACTCTTGCAAAATCAGGGGGAGATGTTTGATGCCGGCGGACATCGGCGCAAGTTGGTTATCTTCACCGAACATCGAGATACCCTCAACTATCTGGCTGACCGAGTGGGGAACTTGCTGGGCCAACCGGAAGCGGTGATCACCATTCACGGCAGCATGGGTCGAGAAGAGCGCAAAAAAGCCGAGGAAGCCTTTAAACAGGATCCCGCCGTTCAAGTACTCATTGCTACCGATGCTGCGGGAGAAGGGATCAACCTTCAACGGGCCCACCTGATGGTGAACTACGACCTGCCTTGGAACCCCAACCGCCTGGAGCAGCGCTTTGGGAGAATTCACCGCATTGGTCAAACCGAGGTCTGCCACCTGTGGAACCTAGTGGCCGAGGAAACGCGGGAAGGAGATGTCTACTTGGCTTTGCTGAAAAAAATAGAAATCGAGCAAAGGGCCTTGGGGGGCAAGGTCTTCGATGTCCTGGGCAAAGCGATTGCCGGTCAAGAACTGCGAGAGCTGCTGATCGAGGCCATTCGCTACGGGGATCGTCCAGAGGTCAAGGCCCGACTCAATCAAGTGATTGCAGATCGCCTAGACCACGAGCGGCTCAGGGAACTCCTGGCAGAACGCGCCCTGGCCCACGACTCGATGGATACGACCAAAGTGCAGCAAATCCGGGCGGAAATGGAGCGAGCCGAGGCCCGCAAGCTCCAGCCTCATTTCATTGCCTCCTTCTTCCTAGAAGCTTTTCAACGCTTGGGTGGCACCATTCGAGAGCGGGAACCCAAACGCTATGAAATTACCCATGTGCCGGCAGCAATTCGCAATCGCGACCGCCAGATTGGGTTGGGCGCACCCATCTTAAAAAAATACGAGCGGATTACCTTTAACAAAAACCTCATCAGCGTCCCCAACAAGCCCCCGGCAGAGTTCATCTGCCCAGGCCATCCCCTGCTGGATGCCACTCTGGACTTGGTTTTGGAGCAACACCGAGATTTGCTCAGACAGGGATCCATCCTCGTCGATGAAAACGATCCCGGCGAAACACCACGGATACTGGTGTACCTAGAGCATGCCCTTCAGGATGGGCGCCTAGACCGAAATGGCCAGCGACGGGTTATCTCCCGACGGATGCAATATGTGGAGATCTTTCTCCCCGCTCCCCAAGGGCTAGGAGGAGGAGAGAGCGTCAGGGTAAGAAGCGCCGGCTATGCTCCCTACTTGGACTACCGGCCCCTAACTCCCGCAGAGCGCGACCTTGTGAAAGCGAAAGCTGGATCCCACATCCCCCAGCTCTCGGCTTCAGAGGTAGAAAGCCAAGCCATCGCTTACGCCATTGAGCGTTTAGTTCCCCAGCATTTCCAGGAAATCAAAGCTCAGCGGGAAGAATTGATCAACAAGACGGAGCTGGCTGTTAAAGATCGCCTCACCCGAGAAATTAACTACTGGGATCATCAAGCTGCACAGTTGCGGCTGCAAGAGCAAGCCGGCAGGCCCAACGCCAAGCTCAACTCTGCCAAGGCTCAGCAGCGGGCGGATGAGTTGGCGGATCGCCTTCAGAAGCGCCTATCGGAGTTGGAGCAGGAGCGCCAGCTATCCTCCTTGCCGCCGGTGGTAACCGGGAAAGCCTTGGTGATCCCCATCGGACTGCTGCAGCGGCTACAGGGCAAGCGAGGGTCAACCCCTACCACCTTTGCCCGCGAAACCCGGCGAGTAGAACAAGCAGCAATGGCTGCCGTTATGGCCATAGAGCGGGCGTTGGGCTACGAACCTCGTGATGTCAGCGCTGAAAACCTGGGCTATGATATCGAATCCGCTGGAAGGGAAGGCCTTCGCTTCATTGAAGTCAAAGGCAGAGTTGAGGGAGCAAAGACGGTAACCGTTACCAAAAATGAAATCTTGACAGCTCTCAACAAACCCGACCATTTCATCCTGGCTTTGGTAGAAGTGCCAGCCGATCCCGCCTTTCCAGAAGGGGATGCCTTCAGGGTAAAGACCCCTGCAGGCACCTACACCGTGCCGGGCGAAGGCTGCCAGGTGCGGTATGTGCGGCGGCCTTTTCAACGGGAGCCGGATTTTGGGGCCAGTAGCGTCAACTATGATTGGAAAGAATTGTGGAATCGAGGAAGGGATCCCAAATAGATACTAACTTTCATTGGTAGGATGAATTCATGCTACTGGAATTGCGGCAAATCCATGTTCCAGCAGGTCAGCGAGTTGTCTTGCAGGGCATCTCTTGGCAAGAGTTTGAAACCATACTGAGCGAATTGGGAAACCAGCGGGGGTCTCGGTTGGCTTACGATCATGGCTTGCTGGAGATCATGATGCCGCTTCCAGAGCATGAGGATGATAAAGAGATCATTGGTGATTTAATTAAAGCGCTGTTGGAAGAGCTGGATATTGAGTTCCGCAGTTTAGGTTCGGTGACCTTAAGAAAGCCTACAACTTATGGCCTGGAGCCTAACCAGTGCTTTTATATTCAGAATGAGATAGCAATTCGCGGCAAGAAACGAATAGATCTCATGATCGATCCACTACCCGATCTTGCAATTGAAGTTGATATCACATCCCGAACCCATCTTGATCTTTACGCAGCACTTCAGGTACCGGAGCTATGGCGATTTGATCAAGGCATTCTTCAAGTTAATGTACTCCGATTTGGCAATTACCAAGAAGTTGATGAAAGCCCAACTTTCCCAGGCTTAAACCTAAAGCAAGTTATCCCTCATTACCTACAGGAGAGCAAAGTCTTAGGTAGAAACAAAGCAATTCAAGCATTCCGCCGATGGGTACAAGGACAAATCCAGTCGTCGTCCAGAAAAAGTAGCAACTCAATCGGCACCCAACATGGCTTGTCCCAAATCAAGATGCCTCAGTTGCTCTTGAACAGACTGGGGCCATCTCTTCGTTGAGCCCGCCTTCCCCTCAGACTAAACTCTAAACTGCAGCCTGTTTAACCCGAGTAAACTACCCGACACCAACCGCTAGGCGGTACGGAGCGGGCTTTTAGTAGCCCTGCAGTTAGCAAGCCAACCACGTTCGCGAAGCGAGCCGTAGGCTTGACCTCTGGGGTGGTTTACAGCACCCCCAATCGACCGTTACCAGTGCCTTAAACAACCGTTTCTGGTGTCCGCAGTGTTATTATAGCATTCCTCCCGACACCGACCCTACGGGTACAGTGCGGGGCTCCTGCAATTTCTAGCTGACCCTTGTCTAATGAGCCGCCGCAAGAAGCTGATTGAAGTTGCCCTGCCCCTCGAAGCCATCAATCTGGAATCGGCTCGCGAGAAATCCATCCGCCATGGTCACCCCAGCACCCTACATCTCTGGTGGGCGCGGCGACCCCTGGCAGCCTGTCGGGCAGTGCTCTGGGCTTCCCTGGTCGATGACCCTTCCAGTTGGCCGGACAAGTTCCCCACCGAGGCCGACCAAGAACGAGAGCGGCAGCGGCTGTTCAACATCCTGGGCCGCATAGAGATCGAACAGGGGAAGCGAGTAGTGCGGGGTCTGGTGTCCTGGGATGACGTGAACGATCCCAACTCCGGCGTGCTGGAGGCAGCGCAGCGAGAAATTGCCCGATGTCTAGCCTGGGATCGAGGAGAAGAGCCCCCTACGGATCCGGCAGCAGTTAGAGAATACATCGCCAAGTACGCGCCGCCCGTTTACGATCCCTTTGCCGGTGGCGGATCCATCCCGTTGGAAGCGCAGCGCTTGGGGTTAGAGGCCCATGCCAGCGATCTCAACCCGGTGGCGGTGCTGATCAACAAGGCATTGATCGAGATTCCACCGAAGTTTAAGGACAAAGCCCCCATCAACCCTGAAGATCGGGCCAAGAAGCATATCTCAGCCTGGCGGGGTGCCCAAGGATTGGCAGCAGATGTCCGGTATTACGGGGCTTGGATGCGGAAACAAGCCTTTGAACGCATTGGACATCTCTATCCTTCCTATTCAAACCCCTTAGGCACAGAGGAGTTGACGGTGATTGCCTGGTTGTGGGCGCGGACGGTGACCTGTCCAAATCCAGCCTGCCGCTGTCAGATGCCCTTGGTGCGATCGTTTCAGCTTTCGACGAAGAAGGGGAAAGAGGCTTGGGTAGAGCCGGTGGTGGTGAATGGGGGAGAGAGCGCTTCTGCTCCCTCAATCCGGTTTGTGGTCAGGTCAGGTAAGGGCAAAGCGCCGGAGGGAACCGTAGGCCGCAAAGGAGCACGCTGCATTGCCTGCGGAACACCTGTACCACTGGAGTACATCCGCAAAGAGGGTCAGGCCCGACGCATGGGATCCCAGATGATGGCCATAGTGGCAGAGGGGCCAAACGGCAGAGTGTACCTGCCTCCCACGGCAGAGCATGAAGCCATCGCCAATTCTGCCCAACCCACCTGGAAACCGGATACCGAATTAATTCCTAATTCACGTCATGTTACGCCTGTAATTTACGGCATGACCAAACACGCCGATCTTTTCACCCCCCGGCAACTGGTAGCCCTTACAACCTTCAGCGACTTGGTGACGGAAGCACGGGAAAAAGCCATCAAAGATGCGATCGCCGCCGGACTCCCCAATGACGATGTGCCCTTGGCTGAGGGGGGAACAGGAGCTAGGGCCTATGGAGAGGCGATTAGTGTTTATTTGAGTTTTGCGATCAACAAAAGTTCGGATTATTGGAGCAGCATTTGCACTTGGCACACCAGTGGCGAGAAAATGAGCCATGTTTTTACACGACAAGCAATTCCTATGGCTTGGGATTTTGCCGAAGCCAATCCCATGAGTGATTCAACAGGAAACTTCAATGGTGCGATTGATTGGATTGTTAAAGTTCTTGAAAACGCGCTTCCCAATTCTCTTGCTCAAGTCACCCAACACGACGCAACAGCTCCTCACCCCCACGACACCACCCCCAAACTCATCTCCACCGATCCGCCTTATTATTCTGCGGTTCCCTATGCAGACCTGTCGGATTTCTTTTATGTTTGGTTGCGCCGCTCCCTTGGTTCCATCTATCCCACCATTTTCAATACCGTTTTAGTCCCCAAAGCCCAAGAAATGGTGGCGGATCACTTTCGGCATGGCAGTAAGGATAACGCCAAGGAATTTTTTGAAGCCAGCCTAATCAAAGTTTTCCAGCGTGTTAACCGTCTGAATCATCCCGATTATCCCGTTACAGTTTACTACGCTCTCAAGCAAACGGAAGAAGACTCCTCATCCCCCGATTCTCTCTCCCAAGTGGAGCAAGGGGAAGAAGATGAGGATATAGACGATCCAGTTCCCCTCTCCCCCTCTGGGAGAAGGGCTAGGGGTGTTCGCGTTAGCGGCACAGAACCCATGGGCAGAGTCTCTACCGGTTGGGAAACGATTCTGGAAGGACTGATTCAATCCAACTTCAGCATTGACGGCACTTGGCCCCTACGAACCGAACTCGCTAACCGAATGCGGGGTCAAGACTCCAATGCTCTTACTTCTTCCATTGTCCTGGTCTGTCGTCCTCGTCCTGCCGATGCGCCCAAGGCTACCCGTCGCCAATTCCTTGCCGAGCTGAAGCGCGAGCTGCCCAAGGCGCTTAAACTTCTGCAGCAGGGCAGCATTGCGCCTGTGGACTTGGCCCAAGCCAGCATCGGCCCCGGCATGGCCATCTATTCCCGCTACGCTGCAGTTTTGGAAAGCGATGGCTCGCCCCTGACCGTCCGCACTGCCCTGCAGCTGATCAACCAGTACCTAGATGAATATCTCAGCGAACAGGAAGGGGAACTCGATGAGGGCAGCCGCTGGGCCACCACTTGGTTTGCCCAATATCAATTTGAGCCAGGCCCCTACGGGGAAGCAGAAGTCCTCAGCAAGGCCAGAAACGTCAGCATTGAGTCCCTTGAGGAACTTGGGATCCTAGAAGCCAAGGCCGGCAAGGTGCGGTTGTTGAGAAGAGAGGAAATAGCCCAGAGAAAAGAAAAGGGAGCAGATTCCCTCTCCTTGCTCCTTGCTTCCTCCGCCTGGCTCATCACCCAGACCCTCATCCACACCCTCGATCGGAAAGGAGAAATGGAAGCCGCCGCTCTCCTGGCTGCCTTGGGAGATAGAGGTGCGGTTGCCCGCGATCTGGCCTATCGGCTCTATACCCTCTGCGAAAAGAAAGGCTGGACTCAAGAAGCCCTAGCCTATAACACTCTCGTCATTGCCTGGCCGGAAATTAACCGGCTAGCATCCGAGATAAAGAAAAAGCAGCATGATCCTTTCCAGCCCAGCTTGCTTTAGTTCCCTACCTCTGGGGGAAGCAAAGCGTGACATACTCCCATCGCTGACCCTACGGGTACAGTGCGGGGCTTAGCTACCCCCACACCCCCATAAGCTAAAAGACCTCAGAGTTTCTATCCTTACACCCAACCAGACGATGGTCACCCTCCAGCTTCGACAACTCACCATCCCACCCGGCCAGCGCCTGCTGATTCACAATCTGAATTGGTTAGACTTTGAAGCCATCCTAGATGAGCTGGGCGAAAAGCGAGCCAGCCGCATTGCCTACAGCGATGGGATATTGGAAATCAGAATGCCCTCACCCAAGCATGAGCGAGAAAAATCCATCATTGGAGACATTGTCAAAATCTTGCTAGAGGAACTGGAAGTTGACTGCGAATGTTTTGGGTCAGCTACCTTCAAACAGCAAGCAATGAACTACGGGATCGAACCTGATGAATGCTTCTATATCCAAAATCACCAGGCCGTGATTGGCAAAGATCGGCTGGATCTATCTGTTGACCCGCCTCCGGATCTGGCCATCGAAGTGGATGTTACTTCCAAAACCCAGATTGAGGCTTACACCCGCCTAGGAGTGCCCGAACTTTGGGTTTATCAAGGCAACCAGCTAACCATCTACATCCTGCAATCCGGCCAATATCAGGCTTCTGCCACCAGCCCAACCTTTCCTCAGCTACCGATTTTAGAGTGGGTGCCAGAAGTCTTGGCCCAAAGTCGAGATCTGGGTAGAAGTCCAGCCCTTCGTGCCCTTCGCCAAAAAATACGCTCCATCTTAGGGAATTAATACGAGCCATAGGCCACGTACTCTGAGAGTTTTGCCCAAAGAAGATGATGCTTGCCCTCAACCTGCAACCGGCTTTGAATTTAACCGATGAAGTTTTCGAACAGCTTTGCCGGCAAAATCCTGAGCTGCGCCTAGAGCGCACTGCCCAAGGAGAACTGATCGCCACGGCCCCTGCAGGCAGCGAAAGCAGCCGTCAAAACTTGAGCCTTAGCGCCCAGCTCTGGCAGTGGAACCGGCAAACCCAGCTTGGTGTAGCCTTTGACTCCTCTGCAGGTTTTGCCCTGCCGAATGGGGCCATCCGCTCTCCCGATGCCGCTTGGATTGCCAAAGAGCGCTGGCAGCAGCTTACCCCAGAGCAGCGCCGTCGCTTTGCTCCTCTTTGCCCTGACTTTGTGCTGGAACTAAAGTCTCCTACTGACGAGCTGGCTATCCTTCAGGCCAAGCTGCAGGAGTACCTGGACAACGGATCCCAACTGGGCTGGTTAATCGACCCGGAAAGCGGGAAGGTCTATGTCTATCGCACAGGTCAGCCGGTGCAAGTTTTGGAGCAGCCTGTGAGTTTGTCTGGGGATCCCGTTCTCCCTGGCTTTGTGGTGGATCTCACCTTAATCTGGGAATAGTGCTCCCCACGCTCTAAAACTGCCCACCAGGATGAGCTCATGATTGCCCTCAACCTGCAGCCGGCTGTGAATTTAACCGATGAAGTTTTCGAGCAGCTTTGTCGGCAGAATCCTGAGCTGCGCCTGGAACGCACCGCCCAAGGAGAACTGATCGCCATGGCCCCTGCAGGCAGCGAAACTGGATTCCGCAATGCCGACCTGCTGGGCCAACTGTGGCAGTGGAATCGAGGCAAGAACTTAGGTTTTGTCTTTGACTCTTCCGCGGGCTTTGCCCTGCCCAATGGGGCCATCCGCTCTCCCGATGCCGCTTGGATTGCCAAAGAGCGCTGGCAGCAGCTTACCTCGGAGCAGCGTCGTCGCTTTGCTCCTCTTTGCCCCGACTTTGTGCTGGAACTGAAGTCCCCCACTGACGAGCTGGCTATCCTTCAGGCCAAGCTGCAGGAGTACCTAGACAACGGATCCCAACTGGGCTGGCTGATCGATCCAGAAAGCCAGCGGGTTTACGTCTACCGCCCAGGTCAGCTGGTGCAAGTTTTGGAGCGGCCTACTAGCTTGTCTGGGGATCCGGTTCTCCCTGGCTTTGTTGTGGATCTCACTTTAATCTGGAAATAATCGACCCACCCCCTAACTTCAATTTCATTCAATCACTTATGGCTATCAGCAACCACGAACGAGTTGGACGCGCCCTCAACCTTCTGCGGCAGGGGCTTTATCCTTTTGTCGTGCGGGAGATGCAAGCCTTCCATGGAGAGAAGTGGCTGACAGTTGTCGCCGACAACCTGCCCGAGCGCTCTCCCAAATTCAAAAGTCCTGAGCAGATCCTGGAGGAAGATGTTTTGGCGCTGCTGACTCTCATGTGGGAGCAGTGGAACACCGTCTTCAGGCAAACTCTGGGACAAGCGGAGCGCACCCTAGTCAGCGAGCTGCGCAATACCCGCAACACCTGGGCCCACACCTGCACTTTTGGTTTTGACGATGCCTATCGCGCCCTCGATAGCGTTGCCCGACTGCTGAGCGCCATTGCTGCCCCCCAAGCTGCCGAAGTTGAAAAACAAAAACAAGAGCTACTGCGACTGCGCTTCGAAGAACAGGCCAAGCGGGAAAGCCGTCGCGCTATGGGATCCCCTACAGAAGGTCAGCCCCAGGCTGGCCTCAAGCCCTGGCGCGAGGTTGCCACTCCCCACCCCGATGTGGCTTCAGGTCGCTTCCAACAAGCCGAATTTGCCGCCGATCTTTGGGAAGTCTACCTGGGCGAAGGTTCGGATGAGTACCGGGATCCCGTCGAGTTCTACCGCCGCACCTACCTTACCGAGGGATTGCAACAACTGCTCACCAATGCCCTGAAGCGCCTCAGCGGCCAAGGGGGGGATCCCGTGATAGAGTTGCAGACCAACTTTGGCGGCGGCAAAACCCACGCCATGCTTGCCCTCTACCACCTCTTTGGAAGAGGGGCTAGGGGTGAGGGCCCCCTACCCGGCACAGAGTCTCTTCTCCAAGCCGTCGGCCTGCAGAGACCACCTCAAAACGTCAGGATAGCCGTCCTGGTGGGGAACAAGCTCCAGCCCAGCGGCATTCCCTCCTACAAGCCTGAGCACGCCCAGCAAAACCGCCCCCTGATCCGCACCCTTTGGGGGGAGTTGGCCTGGCAACTGGGAGGTGCCGAAGGCTATGCGCGGGTGCAGCAGGCCGACGCAACTTCCACCAACCCCGGCGATGCGCTTAAAGTCTTGTTCAACCGCTATGCCCCTTGCCTGATCCTAATCGATGAGTGGGTGGCCTATGCTCGCCAACTCCACGACAGCCCTGACCTAGCCGGCGGCAGTTTCGACACCCAGTTTACCTTTGCCCAAACCCTGAGCGAATCGGCCAAGAACGCAAAAGATACACTGCTGGTGGTGAGCCTTCCTTCTTCGGATATCGAAATTGGCGGGGAGCGGGGCAAAGAAGCTCTGGTTCGCCTGAGAAATGCCATTGGCCGGGTGGAATCCCCTTGGCGGCCCGCGAGCGCTGAAGAAAGCTTTGAAATTGTCCGCCGCCGCCTGTTTCAGCCCCTCACCAATCCCGAGCTATTTGTGCAGCGGGATGCCGTGGTGAAAGCGTTCATGGATCTCTATCGCAGCCAAAGCCAGGAATTTCCCAGCGAGTGCAAAGAAAGTGACTACGAACGCCGCCTCAAGGCTGCTTATCCCATTCACCCAGAGCTGTTTGACCGCCTTTACTCCGACTGGTCTACTCTCGACAAGTTTCAACGCACCCGCGGTGTGCTACGGCTGATGGCCAGGGTCATCCACACCCTCTGGGAGCGAAATGACCGCAGCCTGATGATCCTGCCCGCCCACATCCCCATGGACGATCAACAGGTACAAGCAGAGCTGACCCGCTACCTAGACGACAACTGGCTGCCGGTAATCGACAAAGACGTGGATGGCCCCACTTCCCTGCCCCTGACTCTCGACCGAGATCACCCCAACCTGGGCCGGTATTCCGCCTGTCGCCGGGTTGCCCGCACCATCTACATGGGATCCGCCCCCACCCTGCGGGCCGCCAACCGCGGCATTGAGGAGCGCCGCATCAAGCTGGGCTGCGTGCAACCGGGAGAACACCCCATCACCTTCGGCGATGCCCTGCGGCGGCTATCCGACCAGGCAACTTACCTATACGGAGATGGCAGTCGCTACTGGATTTCCACCCAGCCCAACGTCAACCGCACTGCTCAGGAGCGAGCCGAGCAACTGTTGAGGGACGAGCCCCACACCCTCTGCCAAGAGATCATCCGGCGCCTCAAAGCCGACAGAAATCGCGGTGAGTTCAGCGCCGTTCACGTTGCCCCCGACTCCACTGCCGATATTCCCGACGATCCCACTTTAGGCGTGCGGCTGGTGATCCTGCATCCTCAGTATTCCCATAGCCGGGGTAGCCAGGATAGCCCTGGGCGAGTCTGGGCTGAGCAGGCCCTCCAGCGTCGCGGCAGCGGCCCCCGCTACTACAGGAACATGCTGCTGTTTTTGGCGCCCGACAAAACCCGCCTGGAAAGCCTAGAACGCAATACCGCCCAATACCTAGCTTGGAAAGGGATCCTGGAAGACAAAGATCTCCTCAACCTAGATGCCTTCCAAACCGCCCAAGCCAATACCAAGCTGCACCAATCCGAGGCTGCTGTTGAGGCTGCTCTGCGGGAAACCTATCAATGGCTGCTGATCCCAGCCCAGCCTGATCCCCAAGGCAGTCTAGAGTGGAAAGAATGCCGACTGCAGGGGCAAGATTCCCCCATTTTGCAAGCCAGCCGCAAAGCTGTCCACGAGGGGGATCTGGTTACCGCTTACTCTGCCATCACCCTCCGCCTGGATACGCTGGATAGATTCCTCTGGCGCGAGGCTGATCACATCGATCTCAAACGACTGTGGGAATGCCTGGCCCAGTACCTCTACCTACCCCGCTTGAAAGACCCATCCGTTCTTCTAAGAGCTGTAGAAGACGGGGTAGCCTCAACTGCTTGGGAGGATAGCTTTGCCTACGCAGAGGCCTTCGATGAGTCCAAAGGCAAATACCTCGGCTTGCAAGTGGCAGCCATAGTCAAGCCCAGCATCGGTTCCAACAGCCTGCTGGTCAAGCCAGAGGTTGCCCGCCGTCAATTGGAAGCCCTTCAAGTTCCTTCCCCAAAGGCGCCCTGCATCTTCCCAGACAGCACTCCGCCTCTTCCTGGCCCCGGCGAGGAGGATTCCCCAGTTACGAATCAAGGAAATCAAGTTTCCCAGCCGGCGTTGCCGAGGCGATTTTACGGCAGGGTGGAAATGGATCCCCTGCGGGTCAACAGAGATGTTGCAACCCTTGCCGACGAGGTCATCCGGCACCTGACCAATCTGCCAGGAGCCACTGTCAAAATTACCCTGGAAATCGACGCGGAAATACCGGAAGGCTTACCGGAGAGCGTGAGGCGCACGGTAGCGGAAAACTGCCGAACCTTAAAGTTCTGCACCCTGGAGTTCGAGGACAATCCGCATAGTCATTTTTAAGCGGGAATGAAACTTTTTCCTTAGCATTGTGCACTAGCTGATACATTCACGCTGAACTCTCCTGAACATGGTTCAGGAAAGAAGCGATCGCATCCTGCCTATCTCTGAGCAGGAAGGCGGTATCCCGCAAAGCCCTGAGGAATACCCCCCGAGCGCTTTCCCCCTTCACTTCCCGGCAACCGTTGCGGTGGACTCAAGGATCAGGGGGAAACTTGGTCTACTATATCCCTCTCAATGACTTTTGCCAAACCGCCTAAAGCTCAGTAAATTCAGCAAAGTTCAGGGTTTTGGGGGTTAGAGGCATGCTCTCCTCTTCCACTGGGAGAGGGGCGGGGAGTGAAAGCTAGCAGCGCAGAAGGCTTGGGATCCCTAGGAATCTACTCTTCCAAATCCTGCAAGTACTGGCGGATATCGGCCAAGATGCGTTCTAGGTCTTCTGGGGCCTGGAGAGCGCGTGCCCATTCTAGGTCATGACCACCTTGGGATCCCTGCTGGGCCAGCGCTACCCCCAAGTGCTCCAGCTCGCGAACCACTTGGCAAAAAGCGTTGGCTCCCACATTGGAGCTGGCTCCTTTGAGGCGATGGGCGATCCGCCGCATTCTTTCTGCGTCGTAACCGGCAATAGCTTGGCGCAATTGCGGCAGCTGGTCTTCACAATCTTGGATGAACACCTGCAGCAGCTCCCGCTGAAACCCGCGATCCCCGCCGGAAACCTGATCCAGATAGGCAGAGTCGATGGGATAGGGCAAGGTGGGAGAAGAGGGATCCCGGCTCTCAGCGGGGGAAGCTGGAGAGGCTGCTTCAGAAGCGGCTTGGTTGGAGGATCCCCCTGCAGACTGAGCAATCAGCTGGCTCCAGTGGTTGAGCAACCTTTGCAAATCTTCCTTCAGCACCGGCTTGCTGAGATAGTCGTCCATACCTGCCTGCAGGCAGCGCTCCCTATCCTCCTGCATGGCGTTGGCCGTGATGGCAATCACCACTGTGCGGTGGCCGGATCTCCGTTCCTGTTGGCGTAGGCGGCGGGTGGCCTCGTAGCCGTCCATCACCGGCATTTGGCAATCCATGAGAATAAGGTCATATCTGACCTGCTGCAGGAGATCCAATACCTCCTGACCATTGGCCACCACATCGGCCTTGTAGCCCAAACTCTCGAGCTGGCGCAAAGCCACCTTTTGGTTGACGGGGTTATCCTCTGCCAGCAAAATGCGCAGCGATTGACGGGGACGATCCTCCCTGGGGGTCGTCTGAGGGAGGACGGGACTCATTCCCAAGAGCGAAGTGGATAAACCAGAAGATTTCCCCAGGGCCATGACCAGCGCTTCCTGCAGACGGCTTTGTTTTACCGGCTTAACCAAGTAGGCGGCAAAGCCGATTTCGGCAGCGCGGCGGGAGTGCTCCCCCAGTCCCAGGGAGGTCATCATCACCAGTTGCGTCTCGGCCAGTTGCGGATCTGCCTTGATCCAGCGGCCCAAGGTCTCCCCATCCACCTCTGGCATTTGCATATCCAAAACGGCCAGGGAGAAGGGTCTGCCTTCCCGAACGGCTTGGCGCAGTTTGTCCATAGCCTGATAGGCATTTTCGGCCTCTTCCACCACCATTCCCCAAGCCGTGGCCTGGCAGCGCAGGATCTTGCGATTGGTGGCATTGTCGTCCACCACCAACAGCCGCTTGCCCTGCAAATCCACCGGGACACGAGCAGAAGGCTGGGAAAGCTGCTGGGCATAGGGCTGCCGCTCCAGAGTCAGCTCGACGCTGAAGGTGCTGCCCTGTCCCTCCTGGCTTTGCAACGAGATGGTTCCCCCCATCAGTTCTGTCAGTTGTTTGCAGATGGCCAAGCCCAGTCCCGTACCTCCGTATTTGCGGGTAGTAGAGGCATCCACCTGGCTAAACGGTTGAAACAGCTTGCTCTGCGCCGCCGCCGGGATCCCGATTCCGGTATCTCTCACCGAGAGCCTGAGGTGGACATGGGTAGCGGTTTCTTGCAGCACCTCCGCTTGGATCACCACCTCCCCCTGGTGGGTGAACTTAATGGCGTTGCTTACCAAATTGTTGAGGATTTGCCGTAGTCGCGAGGCATCTCCCCGCAGGTAGCGCGGCACTTCCGGTGGCATGAGCACCGCCAGCTCCAATCCCTTGGCGTGGGCAGTGGGGGCAAACAGATCCGCCACCTCCTCCAGACACGAGCGGAGATCGAAATCCAGGATCTCCAGCTCCATTTCCCCGGCCTCCAATTTGGAGAAGTCCAGGATGTCGTTGATGAGGGTGAGCAGGGCATCGCCACTGATGCGGATGGTCTCTACAAAGTCTCGCTGTTCTGCATTGAGGGGGGTCTCCAGCAGCAGGCCCGTCATCCCCAACACCGCGTTCATGGGGGTGCGGATCTCGTGGCTCATGGTGGCTAAGAAGCTGCTTTTGGCCTGGGCAGCCTGCTCTGCTGCTTTGCGGGCCTGCTCCAGCTCCAGGCCGCGCTTTCTCTC
This sequence comes from Thermostichus sp. OS-CIW-26, assembly GCF_054058395.1. Taxonomy (NCBI): domain Bacteria; kingdom Bacillati; phylum Cyanobacteriota; class Cyanophyceae; order Thermostichales; family Thermostichaceae; genus Thermostichus; species Thermostichus sp. OS-CIW-26. Next base: position 52,123 of record NZ_JBSSAG010000015.1, read on the forward strand.
CCGTTCCAAAAGGGCTGCCTGGGTGAGGGCAATGCCAATTTGGCTGGCCAACTGCGACAGCAGCTCCATCTCAAACGGCTGCCACTGACGCGGGCCAGAGCACTGGTGGGCCAGCAACAACCCCCACAACTGCTGCTCCAAAAACAGCGGCACCACCAAGTTGGCCCTGACCTGCATTTTTTGCAGCAGCTCTAGGTAACAAGGCTCCAGTCCTTCACTTTCCACATCGCTAACAACGCGAACGCGGCCCTGGCTGTAGAGCTGGGCGTACTTTTCCTGAAAACAGGGATCCTCGATCACCTCTCCCAGCAAGGAGGGGATCCCCGGCTGAGTTTTCTCTTTGGAGATGATCCCAGAACCATCCGGCTGGAAGCGGTAGACCAAGACTCGGTCCGCTTTGATCAGGGCTTGGATTTCTGTTACCGTCGTCTCTAGGATCTCGGCGATATCCAAAGATTCGCGGATCTTCAAGCTGAGATTGGCTAGCAACTGAGCCCGGCGGTTTTGCCGCTCCAATTCCTCTGCCGCTTTCTTCTGCTCGGTAATGTTGCGGAAGATGCCTCGCGTAGCCACCATCACTCCATCTTCAAAGCGGCAGTTGACATTGCCCTCCACCCAAACGGTTTCACCGCTGGCCGTGAGGAAAGCTGTCTCTACCCTCTCCAGTTTCTCCCCTGCTAGAAGCTTCTGGAAAAGAGCCTGGCAGTGCTCTCGGCAGTCGGGATGGAGAATGTCGAAGAGGGTCATTTGATAAACTTGAGCTTCGTCATAGCCCAAGGTCTCTTTCCAAGCGCGGTTGACATACAAAAAGTGCCCTTTAGCATCCACGCTTTGGATGAGGTCAGTGGCATTTTCAAAGAGATCCCGGTAGCGCTCTTCGCTTTCTTTCAAGGCCAGCTCCGCCAGCTTGCGGTCGGTGATGTCGATGCCGGTGCCCATGACAAACTCCACCTCGCCGGCAGCGTTGATTAGGGCGGTGTTAGACCAAGAAATAAGCCGCAGTGCCCCCTGCTTGCTGCGCCAAAAATTCTCATGGCGATTCAAAAAGAGGGAATGATTGCCCTTGAGCTGTTCAAAAGCTTGCTTCACACCAGGCACATCTTCCGGCGGGATCAAACCCAAATCCCATAGCAGCCGGCCCTTGACCTCTGCCAGCGAGTAGCCAGAGAGCTGCTCGGCAGCGCGGTTGAAGCGCAAAATGTGTCCCTCAGGATCCAGAACCACCACCAGCGCCCCTGCCGTATCGATAACCGCGTTGGTAAAATCTCGCTCTTGCTTGAGGGATCGCTCTGCCTTTTCCCGCTCAGCACTTTCTCGGCGAATGAGGGAGTAAACAGCAGCCAAGATGCAGTAGGTAAACGTTAGACTCGCTAGCAGGATGGCATTGGTGCCGCTCCAGGCTAGCTGAAACTGATCGCTACTTTGCTGCAGCCGGCGGTGATCTTCCTCTTCTAGCGACGCTACCACGTCGACAATCCGCTGCCTCAATTTTTCCTCTTCCTGACTTTGCAGCGCTTCTTGAACCGCAGATAGCTCCCCTTGCTTCCTCAGCTCAATCAAATCATGGTTGAGTTTCAGCCACGGCGCCAGCAGCAGCTCTAGCCGGCTCAGGTGCTCTTGCTGCACGGGATCCGAGGCCGCAAATTCCTGTAGCCGATCCAGAAGATCAAACAGCGAATCGGTGCTTGTCTGATAGCTCCGTAAGAAGCTCGCATTGCCTGTAAGGAGATAGCTGCGCTTGTGGACTTCTGCGGCCTGCACTTCTCTTAGCAGCTTCTCTAGAACCTCGTGCTCTTCTAGAAGCTGGGTTACCTCCCTGTTGATCTGGGGCAGACGGGAAGCAGCGCGGTGGGCGGAGTAGGCGATCCCTGCCAAGATCAGGGCAGCCAGGCCAAAACCAGCGCCAACCTTGAAAAGAAGTCCGCTCTTACGGGCAGACTTGTCCTCCTTTGACCTTTGGGCCGGCAGCAGAGGCGTCTGAGCCAGTTCCCTCAAAGTACGGCGCAGCTCCAGTTGGGCCACCACCTGATGGGCCAGGGCTTGTAATTGCTCCAGTTGTTCTGGGGTCAGGTGCCGAGGCTGATAATCGACAACGCAAAGCGTGCCCAGGGCCTGCCCTTCTGGAGTTACCAAGGGAATGCCAGCGTAAAAGCGAATGTGGGGCTCTTGAGCGACAAACGGGTTATCGGCAAAGCGGGGATCCTGAGTGGCATCGGGCACCACCAGCGGCTCTTTAGGCGACAAGATGGCGTGGGCGCAGAAGGCCACATCCCGTGGGGTCTCCTGCACATCGACGCCGAATTTGGCTTTAAACCACTGGCGGTGTTCGTCGATAAGGCTGACCAGAGCAATGGGCGTGCCGCAGATGTGGGCGGCAAGGCGGACGATCTCGTCAAAGGCAGTTTCAGGTGCCGTATCGAGAATCTGATACTGCCGCAGGGCAGCCAGCCGCTGCTCTTCGTTGGGAGGGAGGGGGGCCTTAGGCATAGGTCAAACTAAGCGGAGAGAAAGGGAGCCCGATCCACCGATCTCGGAGGTCGATAGTCTCAAGGTAAAAGAGGTAACCCCAGCATAACTTCCAAGCCTCTCCACCGGAAGCTACAGGGATCCGATCCCCAAGCTTGCTTCCTGTTGGATTAGTTTGCTACATTTTCGCCATGCTGGTGTCAGCTACTCTGGCTTCTGCAAACGAGCCAAAATAAGGGTCTGAGCCGTGGCCCGTCCAGAGCCGCCGCGGGCAGAAGGGAAAAAGACTTACCGGATCCCAGTTTCAGTATTTATACTGATGTCAAAGATGAGAAAGCTCAATAAGCATCCTCTGATGCATTTGGTTTCACTCACCCTATAAATAATCAAATCCTAACATTTTTAAGCAAGCTTCGAGTTGAAATTTCTCAACGGAAGACTTACTATAGAGCGACGAGCTTTGTAAAGGGGGAATACTCTCAGTCATGCAAAAACTCCAAGACAGTTTGGTAAAAGCTCTGAGCATCGATGGAGCACTGGGGTAGCACTGGGGGATTGGAAAACCGGGATGTGCCTGGGATACAAGGGTACCAACAGCCCTGCCTTTCCCGAAGCTAATCTAGAGCTGGCTGTTGCCGGAAACACAGAGGTGATCCGCGCCAAAATGCGAGTTGCTGAGTCTCTTAAGCTTACTGACAAAATCGAGGAGGTTCTTATCCTGCTGGAGACTCAGTACCACCTAATGCATCTAGTCCAGCACATCTCTGGTTTGTTTTTCTATCTGGTTCTGGATCGAGAGAAAGGCAACTTGGCCCTTGCCCGCATCAAGCTTGGCCAAATCGAAAAGGAGCTGGCCCTCTAGAAGTGGAGGTGAAGCCGGACAACCTGGCAGTATCCCCTGAAACCCATTTTGGGGGAGTGCGGAACCGGGGACTTGAACCCCGATGGCATTGCTGCCACTAGAACCTGAATCTAGCGCGTCTACCATTCCGCCAGTTCCGCGGTGATCTATAAGGATGCCCAAGGAAAGGGATCCTTGTCAAGGTCTGAGGCGGGCTTTGGAAGGGGATCCTGCCCTTATGCTAAGCTCGGCTGCGCACGCACTGGATCCAGAGCGCTAACTTTGGCAGCTTTTACCTTTGTTTGCGAGGGCACTTGTCCCAATACCCAGGCGCGGGCAGGATACTTCATTACCCCCCACGGGGAGATCCCCACCCCCTGCTTCATGCCGGTGGGGACTTTGGCCAATGTGAAAACCCTCACCCCTGCCCAACTCAAGGAAACCGGCGCCCACATTATCCTCAGCAACACCTATCACCTCCACCTCCAGCCTGGCGAAAGCATCATCCAAGAGGCCGGGGGGCTGCACCGCTTCATGGCTTGGCCGGGCCCCATCCTCACGGATTCGGGCGGCTTTCAGGTCTTCAGCCTCAGCGCCATCCGCCAAATCGACGAGGAAGGGGTAACGTTTCGCTCGCCCCGCGATGGCCGTCTCATCCGTTTCACCCCGGAGCTGTCTATCCAGATCCAAAATGCCCTGGGGGCAGACATCATCATGGCCTTTGACGAGTGCCCGCCCTATCCTGCTAGCCCTGAGGCGGTGGCGGCAGCGGTGCGGCGGACTACTCAATGGCTGAAGCGCTGCGTGGAAGCCCATCGCCGCTCAGATCAGGCTTTGTTTGGCATTGTGCAGGGGGGAGTTTACCCTGAGCTGCGCCGGCGGGCAGTGGAAGAGGTCTGTCGGTTGGATCTGCCGGGCTATGCCATTGGCGGGGTGAGTGTGGGGGAGCCGGTCGAGTTTATGCACGCCGTTGTGCGGCAAACAGCCCCTCTACTGCCGGCAGATCGCCCCCGTTATCTCATGGGGGTGGGCACCTATGCCGAGATGCGGGCCGCCGTGGCCGCCGGAGTGGATTTGTTTGACTGCGTGATCCCCACCCGCTATGCCCGCCATGGCACGGTGATCAGCCGGGGCAAACGCTGGAACATCAAAAATGCCGAGCACCGCCGCAGCCTGGATCCCATCGATCCCGACTGTCCCTGCTACACCTGCCGCCACTTCAGCCGAGCCTACTTGTGTCACCTCATCCGCGCGCAAGAGATCCTGGGCTACACTCTGCTCTCCATCCACAACATCACAGAGCTGATGCGCTACACCCAGAAGATGCGTCAGGCCATCTTGGAAGGCCAATTTCATGAGCACTGGGATCCCTGGAGCTAAGCCGGCCGGGAGATTTGTCTGGAAGCATCTGATCCATTTTGGTAGAATAAGTACATGGGATAGTACGTGCATTTAAGCTATCCCATGTAGCCGCAGGAAGGAGTCAGATCATGGCTATCCGAACCCTCAGCAGCGTGATTGAACAGCACATCGCCGGCCTTCCGGGCGTGGTTGCTGTTTTGATAGGGCGGGCCACTGATGGTACCACAGTAGCCAAAGTAACCTACGTCAGCGATTCCCAAGAGGAGCAGGCCCTAGAACTTTTGGGCACCTATGCCAGCGACCTAGTCCAGGCCAACAGTCGTCTATGCCAGCTTGTCAGCTCTGACCAAGAGGCGGACTACCTTTTGGCCGGCACTTCGGCGTTGCGGGTTGTCATCAAAGCGTTTCCCAAAAGCCCCTACTTTGTGTTATTCCTGACCCGTTCCATCACCGACCTGAAAGCGATTTCAGACCGGATTAAGGCCATCTTGATCGACGGAAAACCGCTGCTGCCCCCTGTGCAGGACAGCGCTATGTCTGTGGCTCAGGCTTTGATGGACTATGCCAAGCGCTACGCTCCGGATCCTAACTTTGTGGCTCTGCGCCTGTCTTTGAAAACGGGCCTAGACCGCAACCGTCTCGAAAAGGGCACCCTGACCCGACAGGAGCTGCGCATTCTTTACAAAGCGGTAGCAGATCTTTTGGGCCGAGAGCGTCTGCCTATTGCCATGCCGGCCTGAGTAGTTCAAAATAGCTAGCAAGCTTTGTCCAGGGGTAGTTGCTACACCTGGAAGGCTTTTTTAGGTTTACTTTAAGTTTATTTGCTCGCGCTTAAACCCTTTCATCTCGACTGCGACCGCAGGCTCGTCTCTTGAAGGCTGAGTTTGGGGGACGGGCAATCTCTTGCAATCTCAATCTCTATCTGGAGGCAAACTGGTGACCATACGTACCCTTATCAGTGTGGTTGAGCAGCACATTGCCGGTCTTCCGGGCTTGATCGCAGCTTTGGTGGGGCGAGTAACCGATGGCGTTGCAGTGGCTAGGGTTGCGTATACCAACGATGTGCAGGAGGAAATCTCTCTGGAACAGTTGGGCAACTACGCGGCTGACTTGATACAAGCCAACAATCGCCTCTGCCAGTCGGCAAGCGCTGACCAAGAGGGGGACTACCTTTTGGCAGGTACTTCGGCGTTGCGGGTTGTCATCAAAGCGTTTCCCAGAAGCCCCTACTTTGTCTTGTTTCTTACCCGCTCCACCACCGACCTTAAGGCGATTTCAGAGCGTATCAAAGCCATCCTAATTGATGGAAAACCATTGTTGCCCCCTGTTCAGACACCACTGCATCCACTGCTCAGGCTTTGATGAGCTACGCCAAGCGCTACGCCCCGGATCCTAACTTTGTGGCCCTGCGCCTCTCTTTGAAAACGGGTCTGGATCATAGCCGCCTCGAAAAGGGCGCCCTGAGCCGTCAGGAGCTGCGCATTCTCTACAAAGCAGTGGCAGATCTCTTGGGCCGAGAGCGCCTGCCTATTGCCATGCCGGTCTGAGTAGTCGAGAATAGCTGGCGAGGTTTGTCTGAGGGCAGTTGCTGCGCTTGTGGGATCCCCTATTGTTTATCTGAGTTCACTTGCCTATGCTTGAGCATCTACATCTCGACCGCGACCGTAAGCTCATCTCCCTGTTTGGAGAGCCGGTTATCTTCCACTGCCATCACTACAACCTCTTCCTGCAGCAGACTATTGAAGATCCCGACTGGATCGATGGAGTGGGAATTCTGCGCACCGCAGCCCAGGAGATCTTTTACAGTCTTCTGTACGGAGCTTTCAAGGCTCTTGGCATTCAGGAGACCCAAGAGCGCCTGGCAGTAGCAGCTCAGATCTTCAGTTTTTTAGGATTTGGGCGGCTGGCGTTTGAGGTGACACCTTCAGGCGGGGAAGTGCAGCTTACCCATTCTCACTATGCAGAAGGTTGGCTGAGCAAGTACGGGGATCAGGTCAACCGCACACGTCCCATTGACCACTTGGCGGTGGGCTATGTGGCGGCAGCTCTGGATGCCACGTTTGGCGAGCTGGGAAGCTACGGGGCAGAAGAAACGGAGTGTATGGCCGTTACGCGCAAGGATCACTGCGTGATCCAGGCCACTCGGCTGCCGCGGCCCCAGTTGTTGACTCCCAGTCCAGGGATGGGCAAGTTGATCGAGCAGCCGCTCCAGTTCCCCCGGCCCACAACAGCAGTGGACTACGATGCGGTCAACGAAGCTCTGTGGGGCTTGCCTTTGGCCGGAGATGAGCGGGGGCAAATTCGCGCGTTTAACGTGTTGCTAACGCGCATGCCTGCCAACTACTGCAACCGCATTCAATATCGCTTTTTACAGGAGCTGAAGGCGGTGCGGGCTGAGCTGATGGGGGTGGGGGAAGCTCTCATCCGCGAGTCGGGGCATGTTTGTGTCTTCTACACCTTCGGCAACATCATGGAATCGGTGGAGTGGGAAACCCTGGTGGGGCCGATGCTGGAGAAGGACACGGACTGGATCCACGGCGGCTATGCGGTGGCCAGCAGTCTGGGGTGGGGTCGCTGGCAGGCTTTGGAGGTGGTGAGCGGCGAGTCTTGCCGGGTGGCCATTGATGGCAACTACGAAGCCAACTACTTTTTGGCTTCCTACCCACGGGCAGAGGATCCCGCCTGCTATTTTGCTCAAGGGGCGGTGCCGGCGATAATGAATCTGGTCTACAACGGCAACATCCAGCAGAAGCCGGTTTTGGATCAAGTCTTCTACAACCGCCTCTTCCAGCGGGGTGGGCTCTTCCACGGCCAGGAGACCAAGGCCAGAGAGAAAGGGGATCCCTGGTGCGAGTTTTACGCCGCTCGCGTCAGCGGGACGGAGTCCTTGCGGATGTAGGGATCCATGCAGGTGCGCATCCTCAGGCGGCGGGAGTGTGGGGCTGGGTGGGCCACCGACCTGCTGCTGCCACGTTGCCTTGTCTGGTCAGAGGTAGAGGCTCTGGCCCAGGAATGGGGGGCTGCCTGTCGCTGTTTTCAAGGGCAACTGGTGTGGCTGGATCTGCCCTCAGGCCGGATTACGGCTTCGTTGCGGGTGCCCCGCCTGACGTTGCGACTCCACGATGCCAACGCTGAGGCGCAGATCTTAAATCGTTTGCAGCAGTTGGCCAAGTCTTCTGGTTCCCAGACAGAGGGAAGTTAAGGGCAAAACGAGAAGTTTAGCTTGGCACCGACATTTTGCGGCAGACTATCGACCAATGCAGGATCGACTTTCCAGGAGTGCCATGCGCCCACCAAGTTCGAGCCTGCTGAGGAACTGGGAGCCGCGTTCATACTCGCTCATAGTCATAATGTATGCAGCATGCATGCAGCTCGGTACCTACCTTGCCATAGCAAAGAGAGCGCTCCATTCTTGGTTGGGCACACCCGGCTTGGCGATGATCTCAAGGATGCGATTTTGGGCGGCGGGCTGGAATAAACTTTCGACGGCTACTTGGGCTACTTTCGTGCGGGGGATGCTGCCGTCAAAGAGGGTATCCGCCTTGGATAGGACAATGCCATCGTCGTTGTCTTGGTTTTTTAGGCCCCCCGGTCGAACGATGGTGTAGGTGAGGCCGCTTTTTTGCAGGTATTCTTCTGCGCGTTTTTTCCACACCAGGATCAGCCAAAACAAGTTGAGGGGATGGAACAGCTGGGAAACACACAGGGAAGAGATTAAAACAAAGTGTTGGATCCCTTTGGCTTTGGCCACATCGACCAGGTTCTTGGTGCCTTCATAATCCACTCGGTAGGGCTGAAAGGGATCCCAACTGGGCCTAGCACCTGTAGCACAGAGCACCACTGTGCATCCTTCCATGCCCGTCTCCAGCGTGGCCGGATCCAGCACATCCCCCACCACCACTTCCGCTTCGGGGGGCAGAACCCGTGCGGCCAGCTCGCGGCTGCGCACCAGCGCCCGTACCGGGATGTCGCGGCCCACCAACTCTTTGACAATGCGGCGTCCGGTTTCTCCTGTAGCCCCTGCAACAAAAGCCTGCATAAGTTTCTCCTGCAAAGCTGCCTATACCCGGCGTAGCTGTTCGAGGATTTGCGGTGGCCCCATCTGCCATTATCTTCCCAAAATCGGCCTCAGGTTCCCTCTTTTCCATGACAGGATGGTAGGGATCCTGCGCCCCAGTTCACCCAGTTCATCAGATGGTTGCCCAAGCTGCTCCTACCGCCTACGAGGCTCAAACCCAAGCTCTTGCCCAATCTCTGTTCGCCTCTCTTTCGGGAGAGAAGCGATCCCTGCTGGCCCAGTGGCGGGATCAACTGCGCTGGGAGGACAAGCTGCTGGCCTGGGCGATGGAAAACCCCCACTTGCGCACCCAGTTGTTCCGCTTGATCGATGTCTTGCCCAGCTTGAAAAGCAAGGCTGAGGTGGCCCGCCATTTGCAGGAGTATCTTTCAGATCCGGCGGTGGAGTTGCCGGGGATGCTGAAGAGCCTGCTCAACTTCGCAGACCCCGACTCCCTGCCAGGACAGTTGGCTGCCAGCACTCTCACCGCTGCTGTGGAAGCTCTGGCCCGCCGCTATATTGCCGGAGAAACTCTACAGCAAGTCAGCAAAACTCTGGAAGCTTTGCACCGGCAGGGTATGGCTTTCACGCTGGATTTGCTGGGGGAAGCCGTCATCACCGAAGCGGAAGCCCAATCCTACCTGGATCGCTATCTGCAGGTGATGGAGCATTTGGCAAAGATGGTCAAAACCTGGCCACAACCGCAGCCGGTGCCGCAAGTGTCGGTAAAGCTGACAGCCTTCTATTCCCAGTTCGATCCCATCGATCCCCTGGGGGCCAAAGCCAAAGTGGGGGAACGGATTCGCATCCTGTTGCGCCGGGCAGAAGCTCTGGGAGTCGGGATCCATTTCGACATGGAGCAGTACCGCTACAAATCCCTCACCCTGGCCATTTTGCAGGAGCTGCTGCTGGAGCCGGAGTTCCGAGGCCGCACCGACGTTGGCCTGACGCTGCAGGCCTACCTGCGGGATAGCTACACCGATCTGCAAAACCTGATCGCCTGGGCCAAAGAGCGGGGATCCCCGGTGACGGTGCGCTTGGTCAAGGGGGCCTACTGGGATCAAGAGACCATCCTGGCGGCGCAAAAGCACTGGCCACAGCCGGTTTACAACAGCAAGTCTGCTACCGACGCCAACTTCGAGCGCATGACCCAGCTTTTGTTGGAGCACCACACCCATCTCCACGCCGCCATCGCCAGCCACAATGTGCGCTCTCAGGCCAAAGCCATCGCCATTGCCCAAGCCCTGGAGGTGCCCCAGTCTGCTTTTGAACTGCAGGTGCTCTATGGCATGGCCGATCCCCTGGCCAAGGCCTTGGTGCAGAAGGGACAGCGGGTGCGGGTGTACTGCCCCTACGGGGAGCTGCTGCCGGGTATGGCCTACCTGATCCGGCGTTTGCTGGAAAACACCGCCAACACCTCTTTTCTGCGGCAAAGCGTTCAGGGCTACAATCCCGAGCAGCTGTTGGCCCCACCGGTTTTGGAGGAGGGATCCGTTTTCCAGGCTCCTTCTCTCTCGTTTGCCGCCGCTCCCGATACGGATTTCAGCCAGCCCCAGCAGCGGGATCCCTTTTTTCAGGCATTGGACGAGATCCGGCCTCAACTGGGTCAGAGGGTTCAGCCCTGGATTGCCGGAGAATATCGCCCCACTCGACAAGCGATGCTCTCCCTCAACCCTGCGGATCCTGAACAGGTGGTGGCGGAAATTGGGTTGACCGAGCCGGAACAGGTGGAGCAAGCCTTGGCAGCGGCCCAAGCCAGCTTCCCCAGCTGGAGGCGCACCCCCGTTGCCGTGAGGGCGGGGATCCTGCGGCGGGTGGCGGAGCAAATCGAAGCCCAGCGGGCGGAGCTGGCTGCCTGGATGGTGCTGGAGGTGGGCAAGCCCATTGCCCAGGCCGATGGGGAAGTTTCCGAGGCCATCGATTTTTGCCGCTACTACGCCCAGCAGATGGAGGCCCTGGATCGGGGACGGGAGTGCAACCTGCCCGGCGAAACCAACCATTACCACTACCAGCCCCGCGGTGTGGCGGTGGTGATCGCCCCTTGGAACTTCCCCCTCTCCATCCCCTGTGGCATGACAGCGGCGGCTTTGGTGGCCGGAAACTGCGTGCTCCTCAAACCAGCGGAGCAATCTTCGCTGATCGCCGCCAAACTGGCGGAGTTTATCCTCAAGGCCCTTGCCGAAGCTGGGATCCCGGAGGGTGTCTTTCAATTCCTGCCGGGGGTGGGCGAAGCCATTGGCCCCCTGTTGGTTCAAGACCGGCGGGTGCACCTGATTGCCTTCACCGGATCCCAGGCGGTGGGTTGCCAGATCCTCGCCCAAGCCGCGCAACTGCAGCCGGGCCAGCACCACATCAAGCGGGTCATTGCCGAGATGGGGGGCAAAAACGCCATCATTGTGGACGAAAGCGCCGACCTGGATCAGGCGGTCAAAGGGGTGGTCAACTCCGCCTTTGGCTACAGCGGCCAGAAATGCTCCGCCTGCTCGCGGGCGATCGTTTTGCAGTCCATTCACGACCTGTTCTTGGGGCGGCTCATCGAGGCGGTGCGCTCTTTAAATGTGGGGGATCCAGCCCACCCCAGCACCCAAGTTGGCCCGGTCATCGATGCAGAGGCCCAAGCTCGCCTGCAACAGGCCATTCAATCGGCTAAGGCTGATGCCCGTCTCGACCTCAGCCTGCCCGTGCCGGAAAAAGGCTACTTCGTCGGCCCCACCGTGTTCAGCCAGGTGGATCCCCAGTCAGAGCTGGCGCAGCGGGAGCTGTTTGGCCCGGTTTTGGCGGTGATCTCAGCGCCGGACTTTTCTTCTGCTCTGCAGATGGCCAATGCCACCCCCTACGCCCTCACCGGCGGTCTCTACAGCCGCACCCCTTCCCACATTCAACAGGCTCGCCAGGACTTTGCCGTCGGCAACCTCTACATCAACCGCGAGATCACCGGGGCGTTGGTGGAGCGGCAGCCCTTCGGCGGCTTCAAGCTCTCCGGCGTGGGATCCAAAGCCGGCGGCCCCGACTACCTGCTGCAATTTTTAGAGCCGCGCACCGTAACCGAAAACACGCAACGGCAGGGCTTTGCTCCCATCGAGGGATCCTGAGGATAGGGCTTGGGAAAGCTCATTGGACAGGCTTGGCTACATCCCCAACCTTGAAGCCTGCCCCGCTGAGAATGCGTCCCACACTGGAGCTGTCATCCACCTCCGTCAGTTGGACCTGTCCGGCTGGCTCAGTCAATTTGCGCAAGACTGTCCCCGTGGCCGGATCCTTCACCTCGCGGACGACGCGCTCCACAGAAAGAATCAATCCCACCCGATAGCCATCGCGGCTGCCCTTGTTCAGGATCACCTGGTTGCCGTAGACATCCGCCACCAAGGCGTCAACCGTTGGCAGAGAGCGAGGCTGAGCTGCCAAGCGCCCGGCAAAACCGGCCAACTGCTGGGCAATTTGCTCCACCGCTTGTTGGCTTGCCAATACCAACAGCTTCTCTTCGTTGCTGGTGGCGGATCCCCCGCCAAAGTCGGCAACCGTGACCGTGCTATCCGACTGGCTGGCGTTGCCTTTGCCCTCGACCACGGCCAAGATCTCGGCAGTACTGGTGCTCACCAAGCGGGCATTCAGCTGCACGTTGGCATCGGCATCCACTGACTCAGCCCCCACCGCCAGCGGGAAGCTGCCAAAGGGGGTCAAGACCGGTGCCCCACCCCCAGAACGGCGCACAGACACATCAAACTGGGTCACACTGCCGAGGATCACCGCATCGACCCCTAGGATCCGGCCTACCTGAGCAGCGGTGTTGGCATCCAGTCGACCGGATAGACCCAGGTTCTGCTCGGCCAAGATCGCGTCCAGCCGCGAGCGCTCGATGACGGAAAAGGTGCCATCTCTCACCAGCCGATCCACCAACAGGTCGCTCACCCCCCGAGAAGCCTCGCGGAAGCTGTAGGGATTGCTGAGGCTGCTGAAATCAAAGTCCAAGACTGCAATCCGAGGACGGGATGTGGGTTGCGGCGCTTGTCCCACCTGTCTGGGGGCAGAGAGGGTGCAGCGAATGTCTTGGGGAAATTGCTGGCAGAGGGCTGGATTGGCGGATTGGGCCACCACCGGGATCCCTGTCCAACTGAGGCTCACCAGAGGGATCCCGAACAGCAAGATGGAAGAGAGGTTGCGCATGGTTAAACGATCTCCTAGATCTGGGAAGTGGCCACAGTTACTCTCAGCTTGCACCCAAAAGAGCTTCAGGGCGGTGACCGGTATCACCTGGCAGCTAAGGGCTAAGGATCCTGACGTCGCCTGTTCCCAGAAGATGCCCTACACTCTACCGACTACAAGGTTGTTGAAAAAAGGGATTGAGAAGGTTTGTATAGGAGAGTTGACAAATCTCAACCCTGTTGAGCAAAGGTACTCGCTCTCTGCAATTGACATCCTCCCCGGCCTGAAGGCCGGAGATTCCTACCACGCTACGCATGGATGGCTCCTTGCGCAGTCGTCTCGGCGGGTTCCTGCTTCCGAC
>NZ_JBSSAG010000016.1:0-58696 GCF_054058395.1 Thermostichus sp. OS-CIW-26
ACTTGGCTCATAAGTTCATTGTACTTCATCAAAGCGCATTCCTTCCGGCAGTGACCCTACGGGTACAGTGCGGGGCTCCTGCGATTTCTAGCTGAACATGTCTAAGACATCCCCCGCCGCCTTGCCCTGCTAGCCTCTCTCCCACTTTGTTTGGGAAGCTGCAAGCTTTTTTGCTCGAATTCTACCGAGTTTGTACCCCAGACTACAGCGCTGCTCAATCCAATTGTGACCTCAAGGTTTGCACTCCCCGCCGCGACCAGCTTACCGCTCCAGACCGATCGGCTACGTAGAGGGGTCGTTGTTTCTGCCGGAACCAGGTGACCACCGTCTCGCCGACAGAGCCAGAGCTAATGCCCGCCTGCACCTGAAAGCGCTCCAACAGATCCAAAATCAGGGATCCCCCGTCCCACCACAGCCAGTCGATCTGGGCCGGCATCAGCGGGGATCCGGTTAGCTCGGCTTGCACATGGGTGCCGGCAGAGCCCAGCAGCAGCCAATGGGATCTCTCTGTTTCTAAAGTCAACACCAGGGGGTTGGTGTGGATGGCCTGTAGGCTCAACCGCTGCGACACCGGGATCCGGTCGGCAGGCTGCAACACTCGATAGGGGATCCCGGCAGCTTGCACAGCACTGAGGGAGCGCAGGTAACTTTCGGAAGCCGCATTAGCCCCTCCCCCATCCCAGAATTGCCCAATCGCGTTGGCGGGACGTACTCCTTTGGAGAAAGCCGACAGCAGGATCTCCCAGCCGCCATTGGCAGAGCCGGCGGAGGTCATGGCCACCGCCCCGTCCAGACGGCGCAAGCCCTGCTGCCGCAAAAAGGGCAACACCGTGCGTTCTGCCAAACGGGGATCCCCGCTGTTGAGCAAGAGGTGGCGCCCTTCCGCTTGAATGGCCAGGATGGGAATTCGTCCACTGGCCAAGGCGGTAATTTGGACCGGCGGCCCCGGCCACATCCTTGGACCCAGGAGGATGGCGGCCATGATCAGGGCTGTGCCCTGCCAGCGGAAGGCCTGTCGCCACCGCGGCCAAAAGGTTAGGGCCACCAGCGCCCCGTAGAGGAGCAGGCACTGGAGCAGGGAGACCCGGCCGGTGTAGTAGGAACTCAGAGGCCAGCTGGCTATCCAGCTCACCCAGTTGATTAAAGGCGTGATCAAAAACGTCAAGGGCCGGGCCAGCAGGGATCCCAGCCCTGGCCAGAGCAAAGCCCCAAACGCCACCCCGAACCCCGCCACCAGCAGCGGCAGCAACAGGATCATCAGCAGGGGATTGGCCAGCAGTGAATAGGTGGGGATGCGGCCAAAGATGGCCACCTGCAGCGGCAAAGTCCAGATCTGGGCTGCCAGCGGAACGGCCAAGGCGGTGGCCACTGCCGGGGGCAAAAAGTCCAAGCGGGAAACGATGGGAGCTGTCCCCACCAGCAGGCCCAGGGTGGCGGCGAAGCTGAGCTGAAACTCCAGGTCTGTAATCCACAGCGGCTCGTAGATTAAGAGCAAAACTGCCGCCACCAGTAGCGTCCCCAGGGGATTGAGCTTCACCTTTCCTTCCAGGCGCGGCTCCGTCAGCACCACCATGGCTGCTGCCCCCATCAGTGCTGCCCGCAACACCGAAGGGCTGAACCCCGTCAGGGCAATGTAAAGCCCCAGCACTGCCAGAATGATCCCCTGCTGCAGGCGCACCGCCAGCCGGCGCGTCAGGACAAACACCACCCCCACCAACAGCGACACATGGAACCCAGAGGCGGCCAGCGCATGGGCCATGCCGATTTCCCGGAAGGCATCCTGCAAGTCGAAATCCAATTGGGCGGCCCGGGATCCCAGCACCAAGGAAGCCAACAGATTCCCCTGCCGCTCCCCCAATCCAGCAACGAACGCCTCTCGCACCCGCCGCCGCAACACCCAGCCCCCCCAACCTCTTCCCCCCGGCTGCAGGATCACCTCACGGGCGCTGAAGCCGGCAAAAGCCCCCTGGCGCTGCAGGTAGGCTTGAAAATCAAAGCTGCCCGGGTTCAAGGCCGGACTGGGAAGGTACAGGGATCCCGTCAGGCGCACCCGTTGGTTGGGGTGGAGATCCTTGTCCTGGAGGACCTCAGGGCCGGTGGTGACGTAGAGCTTGCCGCTGACCTGGCGGGCCGTGGAGTCGGCGTTGAGCACCTGCTCTGCTCTCAGCCAAAATTGCCGCCGTTCGCTGCGGGTGGGACGAGGTTCCGAGAGGACGGTGCCCACCAAGTTCATCTGCTGCTGGGGGGCCAACAGGCTGATATCCGTCGGCCCGGGAAAAGGCTGCCGCCAACCCAGGTAACCCCAAGCCAGACACCCCACCAGCCCCATCGCCAGCCAAGTGCGGGCCAAACGCAGTCGCCGCCGACACAGCAGGGATCCCGCCAGCCCCAATCCCAGCAGGATCCCCCAGCCCCACCCGGCAGCCTGGGGCCAAGCCCGCACCAGCAGGCCCAAGATCCAGCCCAACCCCAGCAGATAGGTTCTTTCCATGTGCCGCAGACCCGTCTGCCCCCCACTGTACCGATGTGGTCAAGCGGGATCCATTGCGTTGTCTTAACCTTGCTCGCCTGCCGAAAGAATTGTACCGAAAGAATTGTATTAAAGGATACTCTTTCTCGACCTTGGCAAAGGGAGTGTAGATTAGGGCTGGTCGCGCCAGCGGGATGTAGTCCTTGGCAGTTTCCTGCGCCGGCATCCTGAAAACGACCCTAAAACGACCCTAAGTTATCTGTCCCCTTCCCCGCTGTTTCCCCTAGACCCTATGCGCATCCGATCCATCCGCGTTCTCAGTGGCCCCAACTACTGGAGCATCCGTCGTCATAAGCTGATTCAAATGCGGCTTGATCTGGAAGACTTGCAGGAGCGACCCACCAACACCATCCCGGGTTTCAAAGAAAGGTTGGAGGCCCTGTTGCCGGGACTGTGGGAACACCAGTGCTCCCGCGGCTGCTATGGGGGATTCTTGCAACGGGTGGAAGAGGGCACCCTCATGGGCCATGTGGTGGAGCATGTGGCCTTGGAACTGCAGACCCTGGCCGGCATGAAAGTGGATTTTGGCCGCACCCGCGAAACCTCCACCCCCGGCACCTACAACGTCGTGTTCGAGTATCAAGAGGCAGAGGCCGGGCGCTTTGCGGCCAAAGCTGCAGTCTACCTCTGTCAGGCTTTGGTGGATGGAGAAGACTACCGCCGCGACCTAGAACTGGACATTCAAGAGTTGCGAGAGATCCGAGAGAACGTCCGCTTCGGCCCCAGCACCCAAGCTTTGCTGGACGAGGCCGCCCTGCGCGGGATCCCCTATCTGCGCCTCAACAAGGGATCCCTGGTGCAACTGGGGTACGGCGTCTACCAAAAGCGCATCGAAGCCACCACCACTGAAAAAACCAGCATCATTGCCGCCGACCTGGCCGCCGACAAGCAGGCCACCAAAGAACTGCTGCAGGACATGGGGATCCCGGTGCCCAAGGGCTATACGGTGCGTCGCCGCAGCGAGTTGGCAGCCACCATCGAGGATGTCGGGGGCTTTCCGGTGGTGATCAAGCCCCTTAACGCCAACCACGGCAAGGGCATCACCGTCAACATCACCAGCCTGGAAGCCGCTGAGATCGCCTACGATGCCGCCAGCCAATACTCCGATGTGGTGTTGGTGGAAAAGCACCTGGTGGGGGATGACTACCGACTGCTGGTGATCAACAACAAGCTGGTGGCTGTGGCCAAACGGATCCCGGCCTATGTGGTGGGAGATGGCCGTTCCACCATTCAAGAGCTGATCGACGAAGTCAACAGGGATCCGCGACGGGGGTTTGGCCATGAAAACGTGCTGACCCAAATTAGCGTTGATGACATGACCCTGCGTGTCCTCGAAAGCAAAGGCTACACCCTGGATACGGTGCTGCCCAAAGGAGAACATTGCACCCTCAAATCCACCGCCAACCTGAGCACCGGAGGCATCGCCGTCGATTGCACCGATATCATCCATCCCTACAACGCCTTCATTGCCGAACGGGCAGCTCAGATCATCGGCCTGGATGTGGCGGGCATCGACCTCATCTGCCCGGACATTGCCCAGCCCGTCAACGAAACCGGTGGCGGCATTGTCGAGGTGAACGCTTCTCCGGGTTTGCGCATGCACCTGGCCCCCAGCGAAGGGATCCCGCGCAATGTGGCTGAGCCCATCATCGACATGCTCTTCCCCCCCGGCAGCCACACCCGCATCCCCATCCTGGCCGTCACCGGCACCAACGGCAAAACCACCACCACCCGCCTGATCGCCCACATCCTCAAAGGCATCGGCAAGCGGGTCGGCTTCACCACCACCGACGGCGTTTACATCCAAAACCATCAAATTGCCAAGGGAGACATGACCGGCCCCCACAGCGCCCGCCTGGTGCTCAGGGATCCCACCGTAGAAGTGGCGGTGCTGGAAACGGCGCGGGGCGGCATTTTGCGAGAGGGTCTGGGGTTCCCGGAATGCGATATCGGCGTGGTGCTCAACGTAACCTCAGATCACTTGGGGTTAGGGGATATCGAAACCCTGGAAGACATGGCCCGCGTCAAATCCGTCTTGGTGGAAGCGGTACACGAGCGGGGCTACGCTGTCTTGAATGCCGATGATGGTCTGGTGGCCGCCATGGCCGCCAATGTCAAGGCGACAGTGGCCTATTTCAGCATGAACCCGGAAAATCCCCTCATTCAAAAGCACATTGCTTCCGGGGGCATAGCAGCTGTCTATGAAGAGGGCCACATCTCAATTTTGAAACGGGGCTGGAAACTGCGCATAGAAGATGTAACCAAAATTCCCCTCACCCTCTCTGGCAAGGCCAGCTTCATGATCCAAAATGTGCTGGCCGCTACTTTGGCAGCCTTCCTGCACGGGGTTTCCATCGACGACATCCGCATGGCGCTGGGCACCTTCACCAGTTCTGTAGCCCAGACCCCCGGTCGCCTCAACTTGTTTGATGTAGGGGGCTACCAGGTGTTGGTGGACTATGCCCACAACCCAGCAGGTTACGAAGCCATTCAAAGTACCCTGGAGCGCTGGGATTGCCAACGAAAAATTGGGGTTATCGGCGGGCCTGGGGATCGGCGCAACAGCGACCTACGAGAGCTGGGAGTCTTGGCAGCGCGCATGTTCGACCGAGCCATTGTCAAAGAAGATGATGACCGGCGAGGACGGGAACCAGGCGAGGTGGCCGCCCTAATCCGGCAGGGTTGGGAACAGGAAAAGGCAGGGGATCGTCTGCAGGAAATCTTGGATGAGGCAACTGCTATCGAAACCGCTCTGGAGAAAGCCGAACCCGGAGACCTGGTGGTGATCTTTCCGGCGGATGTACAGCGCACCATCCAGATCATCACCCGCTTTCAAGACAAGCTCAACCCCAAACCCAGTTACCGCGGCTCTTCCTACAGCATTGGCCCAGACTTGATCTCCCCCAGCCCCGACGGCAAGCCATCTTAGGACGGCTGTCGACAACTCCCCAGTACTCCATCAGTTGCTTCCGTTCTTCGGACAGGTATTGCGATATTGAGTGGGTGGAGATGACCCATGAGTTCTCGGCAGCGATATCCTAGGTTTAGGCTTGGCGGGGGCAGGGCAGTTTGTCTCTTCTCTTAGAAAGAAGCAGGTGTTCGGCTTGAGGGATCCCCGGCTTTTCAGAAGCCTTAACCGTTCTAAAAAAGTCTGAGGGATGGCAGATAGAACTTTGGGGATCCCAAAAGGTCTAAAGACTCCGTCCCGCCGACGCGATGGGAATGTCGTTAGGGTAGTTGTGAATTTGGCAAGGAAAACAGCTCATGGACAGCGCTCTGCTTCAAGCGGCTCGCCAGATTTATCAATTTCATCTGCAGCATCGACCGGAAGTGCTGGAGCAACCTCCGCGGGGGGTAGTTATTCACCGCCGTACCCTGCGAGGGGATCTGATCTTTTCCGAGTTCCCCATCCTGCTGCCCCAGGAAACTTTTATTCCGCTGCAGCAATTGGAGCCGCTGCGGTGAGGCACAAGGAGCTACGCTGACAGAGCAGATCCTTCCTTTTTCTGCCTTTAGGGACTCCGTCCTGCCGACGCGATGGGAATGGCTGCCATGCTCGAGATTCTCCCCTACTGCACAACGCTCACATGATGTGGCTGAGCATGATGTGGCTGAGCAGCGCCGACGCCAACAGAATCTGGGAGCTGCGCCTGTTGGCCTGGGTGCTGGTACTGGTGCTGGGGGCCTGTGTGGGCAGCTTCTTGAACGTGGTGGTCTATCGCCTGCCGCAGGGTCTTTCTCTGCTCCATCCCGGATCCCATTGTCCAAGCTGCAAGACGCCGCTGGGCCCCACGGAGAACATTCCCATCCTAGGCTGGTTGTTGCTGCGCGGTCGCTGCCGCCATTGTGGAGCGCAGATTAGCTGGCGCTACCCTGCCGTTGAGGCGTTGACAATGGGCCTGTTTGCCCTCAGCATCGGCGCTTTGGGGTTTTCTGCCCAAGGGATCCTCACCTGCGTTTTGTTGAGCTGGCTGTTGGCCCTGGCACTCATCGATCTGGATACCTTTTTGCTGCCGGAGGAGCTGACCCGTTCAGGGCTGGTGGCAGGGTTTTTGGCCCGCCTGGCCTTGCCGTGGCTACAGGGATCCGGATCCCTGGCCGCTACAGGCCTGTCACTGGTGGAAGGGATTGCAGGAGCTGTGCTGGGCCTCTGGCTGCTGGAGGGCATTGGCCTCTTGGCCCGTTGGGTCTTGGGGCGGGAGGCTATGGGCGGGGGAGATGGCAAGCTGTTGGCCCTGATCGGCATGTGGTTGGGCTGGCAGGGGGTGGTGGTGGCCCTTCTTTTGGGTTCCGGGTTTGGCCTGCTGGCTAGCTTGCTGGCCATGACCAAGGGGCGGGCCCGCCTGGGAAAGCCCATCCCCTTCGGCCCCTACTTGGCTATGGGCGGAGGGGTAGCCGCTCTAGCCGGATCCCAACTGGTGGAGGGCTACCTACGCTGGGCCGGATTGGTGGGGTAGAGGGAACGTCCATTCAACATTGGATACTTCATGTTTCGGGATCTATGACTTCAAACTGATCGGGAAAAAGAATGAGATTAAAATATCGAAAACCTCCTACCAAGCTCAAATCCGGAACCGCTAAATCAACCGCATAGCCTTCAGTGGGATCTGAGTAACATTCCACAATGGATCCCTGAGTTCCAGCAGGAATAGTGGTCTCGCTGAAATACTCCTTGACATCTGCCACAGTTTTGACTCTACTGTATGGCTTGATTCTAGAAGTGGTTTTACTCATCATTGTGTACCTCTAGCCAATTGGTGACCAAACGAGGGATTAAACTTTCCTTATCAACCTGCCACACGGTCACTAAAGTGCCTTTTTTCTGATTGAGGCCCAAAATTTCAATCTTGACTCGATAGCGGCTTCCATAGGGTGTTGGAAACGGATCCCCGGCTAAGGCGCAAGGCAGAGCAGCAGTAACCTGTTGCAGAATGTGAGCAAATCTCACCCTTCTTCCCTCTGGTGTACTGACATCATAGCCAAGCTCTGCAAAGGCAATCCACTTGCCTTGATTTCCAGGATTAGCTGGATTCATAGAGTAATCAACGAACTTGGCAGGATCCACTGCTGCTTCAGAAGCCCTGGGCAAGGATCCGGCCATGGTTGCAGCTTTTGCCGACTTCACGTAAGGTCTAAGGACTCCGTCCCGCTGGCGCGAACAGTAGCCCAGACGTCTCACGCTAACCTGAAACAACCATATTAATTACTCCACCCCTTCGATTCTGTCCTCGATCTCCTGATACAGCTCCTGCAGACGCTCGATATTGGCCTGGGAAGTCTGCCAATAGCCGCGCCCATGCACCTCCAGCAGGGATCCGACAATGCGCCGGAAGGAGTGGGGGTTGAGGTTCATCAAGCGCTGCCGCATGGCCTCATCCTTGATGAAGGTCTCGTTGGTTTCTTCGTAGATCCAGTTGTCCACCGCGCCTGCCGTAGCTGACCAGCCGGAGGTGTTGACCAGCCGCTTGGCGATCTCCCGTACCCCTTCGTAGCCGTGTTTGAGCATCCCCTCATACCACTTGGGGTTGAGGAGCTTGGTGCGGGCGTCCAGACGGATGGTTTCGCTCAGGGTGCGGATCTGGGCGTTGGGCGTGGTGGTATCTGCCATGTAGGCTGAGGGGGCCTTGCCGTCGGGGCGCAGGCTCTGCACCAGCTTGGTGGGATCCGCGTCAAAGTAGTGGCTGACATCCGTCAAGCTGATCTCCGAGGAGTCCAGGTTCTGGAAGGTCACATCCACCGTCTTCAAGCTGGCTTCAAAAAGCTGCCGCATCTGCTGGTTAGGCAGATTCGAGCCAAAGGCAAAGGACTTGCGGGATAGGTACATCTCCCGCAGCTCCCTCTCGTCCTCCCAGGAGCTGTTTTCCACCGCCAGGTTGATGTTGGCGGAGTAGGAGCCAGACGCATTGGAAAAGACCCGCGTTGCCGCCTGCTCCAACGTCAGCCCCAGTTCTTCTGCCTGCTGCAAGGCGTGCTTGCGCACAAAGTTCAGCTCCGGTGGCTCCACCGCTGCGGCCGCCAGCTTCACCGCCCGGTCGATCAGGTCCATCTGGTTGACAAACAGATCCCGGAATACCCCAGAGCAGTTCACCACCACATCAATGCGGGGCCGGCCCAGTTCCTCTAAGGGGATTAACTCCACCTTGTTCACCCGCCCCAGGGCATCGGGTTTGGGTCGCACCCCCAGCAAACACAGCACCTGCGCCAGCGACTCCCCGTAGGTCTTGATGTTGTCGGTGCCCCAGAGCACCACCGAGATGGTTTCCGGGTACCGGCCACCGTTACTGCTCATCTCGCGAGCCAGCAGCCGTTCCACCACCATCTCCGCCGACTGGATGGCGGCTGCCGTGGGGATGGACTGGGGATCCAAAGCGTGGATGTTGCGCCCTGTCGGCAACACATTGGGGTTGCGGATGGGATCCCCTCCTGGCCCCGGCAAAATGTACTCCCCTTCCAAGGCCCGCAGCAGGGATCCCAGCTCATAATCTGCCGTAATTTGCTTGAGGCACTCCTCCAGAAATTCAAACAAGGGCTTCAAAAGATCCGGATCCACCTGGGGGTAGCCCGCTTCTTTTAGGACTGCCAACCAGGGGGCTTGCCGGCCCATGTTGAAAAAGTTGAGCTTGGCCACCCGCGCGACCCGGCCCTGGGCGTCGGTCTGCTCCTGCACCAGCGCCGCCACCGCCTTCTGGCAGGCCTTGTTGATGCGATCCAGCAGCTCCGTATCCGCCAGGTGCCCCCGATCTCGGTTGCGGTAGATCTCGTCGATGTCCCGGCCCAGGCTTTGGGCGAGAATGCGGGGCAGGCCGAGGATCCCTTCTTCGGGGCGGTCAATGCTGGCAATGCTCACCAGGGTGGCAATCGCCTCCTCTGCCGTGGGGGACGCTCCAATGACGTGCAGACCACAGGGCAACAGCCGCGACTCAATCTCCATCAGCTGGGCGTAGAGCTTGCCCACCACCCTGTCCCGCTCTTCCAAGCTCAACTGGGCGGCGTCCCCCTGGGGCAACTCCACATCCTTGTCCAGGTTCACCAGCCGCGCCTTGTCGCAGATGGCGTTGACGATAGCGATGCCCCGCGCCCCCTCCCGCAGGGTTTGGTAGGAGCCGATCATCTCCCGCAACTCCTGCAGCCCCTTGTAGAGGCCGGCGTTTTCTGCCGGCGGCGTCAGGTAGCTGATGGTGCAGGCGTAGCCCCGCCGCTTGGCAATAGTGGCCTCACTGGGGTTGTTGGCGGCGTAGTAGTACAGGTTGGGCAGGGATCCAATTAGATTATCCGGATAGCACTCGCCCGACATGCCGATCTGCTTGCCCGGCATAAACTCCAGGGATCCATGGGTGCCAAAGTGCAACACCGCATCCGCCCCCCAAACTTTCTCCAGGTAGGTGTAGTAGGCAGCAAAGCCGTGGTGGGGGCTGGCTGACCTGGAAAAAAGCAGCCGCATGGGATCCCCTTCATAGCCGAAGGTGGGCTGCACCCCGATGAACACATTGCCAAAGTGCTTGCCGTAGATCAACAGATTTTGCCCGTCGGTGTTCAGGTGCCCCGGCGCTGGCCCCCAGTATTGCTCGATGGCTTTCACGTAGGGTGTCAGCGCCTCGTATTCCCGCACCGACAGTTTGGCGGCCACATTCAGCTCCGGGCTGGCGTACTGGGCCTGGGGATCGTGCAGGATGGACTCCATCAGCTCCTGCGGGGTTTTGGGCAGCTCGGGGCCGAGGTCATAGCCGTTGTGGGCCAGGGCCTGCATCACTCGGTGAATAGAGGCAAATACATCCAAGTAGGCTGCTGTCCCCACATTGCCTTTGTCCGGTGGGAAGCTGAAGACGGTGATGGCGATCTTCTTCTCCAGCTTGGGCTTGCGCCGCAAATTGGCCCATTTAATGGCCCGCGCCGCGATCAGCTCGATCCGATCCTGCATTGCGTGAGCTTTGCCGGTGGCCGCGTCCCGCCCTGAGAGGATGATGGGATCAATGGCCCCGTCCAGCTCGGGAATGGCAATCTGCAGAGCCACCTGCACCGGGTGCAGCCCCAGGTCGCTGGCAGCCCATTCCTCCGTCGATTGAAACACCAAGGGCAGCGCCACCATGTAGGGGCGATTCAGCCGTTGCAGCGCTTCCACCGCCTTGGGGTGATCCTGCCGCGCCGGCCCTCCCACCAGGGCAAACCCGGTTAGCGACACGACCACATCCACAATGGGCGCTGTCTTCTGCGCGTTCCAGAAAAACTCGTTCACTGGCTTGGAGAAATCTAGACCCCCGGCAAACACCGGCACCACTCGCGCCCCGCGCGACTCCAGCTCTTGCACCATGGCCACGTAGTGGGCATCATCCCCCGTCACCAGGTGGGTGCGCTGCAACACCAACCCCACGCAGGGAGCCAAGGGATCCTTCACGTCCTGCGGCAGATCCTCGCGGGCGTTGTACCAATCCAAATACTCCGCCAGACTGGCAAACATCTGCGGCGCCAAGGGGTGCCAGATGCCCATCTCCAAGTAGGTGACCGGCTCGGCAAAGGAGAGCTGCCCCCGCATCCCCGGCAGGTAGCGATCCGCCAGCATCAGCAAAAAGTTCTCCAGGTTCTCGCGGGATCCCCCCAGCCAATACTGAAAGCTGAGCATGAAGTTGCGGGCATCCTGCGCCTTGTCGAAGGGCAGATACTTCAGCACCTTGGGCAGGGTCTGCAGCAGCTTCAACATCCCCTCCTGGAAGTTGGATCCCTGCTGGCGCTTGCGCATAAACTGGGCGATGGCGCTCTTGGACTGGCCTAGCTGCGCCATGGAAAAGGATCCCATCTTGTTCAGGCGCATCACCTCCGGCATGGAGGGAAACACCACCACCGCATCCAGCCGTTCCCGCAGGGGTTCTACCGCCTGCACCACCTTCTGGGCAATGTCCTCGATGAAGATCAAGGATCCAATAAAGACATTGGCCGTCTCCAGATCCCGCTGGAAAGCCTCATACCCCGAGGGATCCCGCAGCTCCTCCACCAAGTACCCCGACAGCTCCACCGCCAGCTTAGGGTTGTGGGCATTGATGCGCTGCACCGCCGCCGTCAGGGCGCTCTGATACTGCGGCTCCAACACCACGTACACCACCTTCATCAAGCGGCGATCCCCCACCTCAGCAGGGGCAACGTGGCGGGTGATGGGCTTAACCAGAGTAAACATGCGGTCGCTCTCCGTCCGGTGATGCAAACAGCCTACGGGTAAGCATTATCCCTTATGACCTGTTTCCCGTTCTACCCGAGAAACGGATCCCTGCTGGGGGCACGGAGGCAAGGCTGTAACAATTCGAAATAACCTTTGAGCCTCTGTAAGGGCAGAGGGATCTGATCACTCTGTGGGAGCCTTTCACGTTACCCTTAGCAAGGGAGCAGTGCAGTACGTTGTCTACGTTAAGGCTGCAGAGGATTGTTGAAGCAGAAGAGAATCGGCCAGGGTGAGTGAAGCGGAGTTAGCAGAACTTGTTTTGACTAAGCTTAAAGAAGCTGGGTTCGTAGTAACAGATGAAGGTAAGCTATGCCCTTCTGTCCTTGGTAAGGAGAGCTTGCGGCGGGTACACAGGCCTGCTCTTCAGTTAGAAATCGCTAACCGGCAAGATTGGCTTCGCCAATATCTTCCTAAATACCTCACCTTCTTCGCAGACGGTAACGAGATTATACCTGAGCGCATTGATCCGGTTTTAGTTGAGGTTACCAAACAGCAGCACCATGACCTCTTCCGCATAGCTCGGCTACTCTGGTCTATCCCGTTCTCCAAGGGATATGGGCGCCGCTCCCGGTTTCTAATCATAGACAAAGCTAATGACAAGCTGATCGGTCTGTTAGCTCTGCAGTCCCCGCCTCTTAGTTTTCCAGCTCGCGATCGTCTGTTTTGCTACCCCCCTGGCAAAAAAACGGAGATGGTTAACCAGACAATGGATATTCAAACTTTGGGCGCTGTGCCACCATATAACCGTCTCCTAGGTGGAAAACTGGTAGCGTTGGCAGCAGCGTCAAATGAGGTTCGACAAGCCTACTGGCACAAATACCTGGGTCGTGTGACTGAAATCGAACAGCGCATCCTAAAACCTCACCTAGTTGCACTTACAACCACAAGTGCTTTTGGAAGAAGTAGCCTGTATAACCGCCTGAGTTACAAAGGAATTCTTGTAGCTAAGTCTATTGGCTATACCGAAGGATACGGAGCTTTTCACCTAGCGGAACTTTACCCACTATTCCGAGAGTTTTTAGAAAACCAAGGCATTTCGACTCGCGGTGGCTTTGGTAGTGGGCCAAGGCGGAAATGGCAAATAATAGTGAAAGCCCTCAGACGGCTAGGTCTTTCAGATCAGCTCCTCTACCATGGCGTAAAGCGGGAAGTGTTTCTGTTTCGCCTGGTGGACAATCTGGAAGCATACATGGAAGGCCGTGACACTGAACCAATCTATCGCAATTTGCCATTCTCGGAACTGGTCGCCTGGTGGCGGGAGCGCTGGCTGCTGCCGCGAGCAGGGCGAGTGGATGGATGGCGGGCTTGGCGCAAAGAGGAAATCAAGAATATACTTCTGATGGAACAGAATAAGGCCACAGAGTAAAGATGGAGTAATTTGTAATGGAATCTGGAGAGCGTCCCTTTGGCGAACTTCCTGCTGCTTTAGTTGATGAGGTTCTCAAACGCACAGCGGATCTTGGTCAGAAACTGCTGGATAATTTTGAGCAAGTACGCACTCGTCGCGAGGAATGGCGAGAGGGCCTCAAGAGAGCAGGCTTGCTTCATCGCGATGCCGAGGTTCCCTATACGTCTGTTCCAACAACCTGCGGTGTAGATGGTTCCTATGCTGTTGAGCGATTGTTAGCCAGCGACCTGATTGCAGCAGCTGCTGTGGCTGTCGAAGGCTTGACGCCACCTTCAGAAACGCGCTACTGGCCCGAACCTCGCCACCGAATTTGGATAGAGACGGAGGCGCACGAAGCCGAAACGGGCACCATCCTGCGTGCTCTGATGATCGGTATGGAGTTAGAACTGGCAGCACAAGCGCCGCACGAGGTTGTCTTTATAGATGGCTCTCTCACGACCCCTCTCATTTACTTTAATCAGGCGCTGAACAAGAGTCAGGATGCTTTACATTTGCATACGACGGCCCGCTTTCTTGGGGGCGTGCTCTCGTTCCTGGAAGCTTACCGAACAGTATTGGCCTCAGCTCGAAGCGACCGTTGCTGGGTAGCGATACCCAAATATACGACAAGACGGGAAATTGGCCAGAAAATGGGCTGGCCTGATACCCACGACGATCGCGGACTTCTAAGTTTTGTGCTGGAGCCGGGTGAATACACAGGCCCTATGGTTCTCCAACAGCCTTCTCAACCCTGGCACTTGAATCTGGATCCACTCGCATCTAATCTCAAGCAAGAAGCAGAAGGCGTAACAAGGGAGATTGTTGCTCTACTGGGTGAAATCCGGGTCGTTTATTATCGTCCTTATCCCTGGCTTCCCGCTCTTCGAGTGGAGATGAACCCGAAGGTATCTGAAAATCGGGCGCGCCTGGCCACAGTGCTCCATGGCATTCGTCATCAATGCGGTACACCGGCGGTCATGGAGCCCTACCCCCTCTACATGGCGGATCGTATGGTCAAGCACTTGCCCAAGGCCATCCCTACGTTTCGGCAGGTTACCAGCCAGCATATCGCTGAGACGTATTTGGGGGACGTTAGTGAGGTTTTTCTAGGCCTGCATGGTTATCGCACCGAGTCAGGAGTCTGATCCTATGCCAACGAATAATCTTGATCAGCTTGTGGATGCAGCGGAACGGATTGGCGTGGTGGGGTCACCATCCTCTACCAGTGAATTGGCGCTGGACATCTTGGCCGGAGCCGTCAGCAAGAAGCTTGTGGGGGAACTGGCCCTGTTTCGCTATTACCAGGATGGGCTTTCTCATTATGCTTTGGGACAGATTACTGAGGTGAAACTGCGCAATGTCTGGCACGAAGACCCCACCATGCGCAGCCTGATTCGTCAGCGTGGGCGGGTGGATACAGTCAGCGAACGCCAGGATACCCATACAGGGGAGATGACGATCAGCGCCGTCTTCTCTGCTGAATCCAATGGCTACCGTCCCAGTATCCTGGGCACTGTCCCGGCTACAGGCACGCCCATTCATCTTGTCAATGATGCCGTTTTATCCGAATTGCTCTCGCCCTATCGTGACCAGCTTTTCTACCTGGGGCATGTCTATGGCTCAAAACCGCTTTTGCCCCTTTGGTTCAAACATTTCGACACTGGTCCCCAGGGTGCTGGCGAAGCCTACCATCTGGGCATTTTTGGCAAAACCGGTTCTGGAAAGTCGGTGCTGGCTAAGATGATCCTGCTGGCCTATGCCCGCTATCCCGGGATGGCACTCCTGGTCATTGATCCGCAGGGTGAATTTGCTAAAGAGGCGAGAGGTGAGGCAGTTCCAGGCGCATTCCAGTTGCGAATGAAAGAAGTCCTGGACAGGCTTGGAAAGCCGACCAATGTGCATAGCGTGAGGAATTTGGTGCTGGACCGGTGGAACTTGTTTGAACAGATCCTCTTGGAGTCAGGATTCTTTCAGCGGCTTGGCGTTAAAGCAGTCGAAAACCAGCGTCAGGCCGCAGAGGCCATAAGTGAGCAGTTGCAGAAAGACAGTGTACATCTTGCCGAGTTACACAAACGTGAGAGTTTCGATAAAGCGTGGGGATATTTGCAGGAAGAGCGTATTCAGGTGCGATTTTATGGTTCGAAGGAGGCTAGGGAACGAGTCCGTCAGCAGATGGCTGGTGCCAATCAGAATGACCTATATCAGACAATTTGGCTTCCTGTTACGCAACTGTTTCGTGAAGATCGATCAGGAGCACAGAAAGTAGAGCAGCTGTTGGCCAGCCTGTTTAACTCTGATCGAAATCAGCGGCCTCTCGTCGTGATAGACTTGTCTATAGAACAGGCAACTCAAACTGCTGCGAGTTGGAATACGCTCCCCCTTTTTGGTGGAGATCAATCCCAGCCGCAGAGTACTCCCTTGTTCTGGAATGAGACGATACAAGCGCTGGTGATCAAACGGCTATTGGAAGGTATTCGCACAGCGGCAGAATATGCCTATCGGCAAAGCCAAGGTCTCAACACACTGGTGCTGATAGATGAAGCTCACCGCCTTGCACCCCGTGAAGAACCTGAGAGTGAAGAGAAGAAAGCTGTACGGGGCATCTTGATTGATGCGGCACGCACCACTCGTAAGTACGGAGTAGGCTGGCTATTCATTAGCCAGACCCTATCCAGTCTGCACCGAGAGATTTTGGAGCAGCTGCGCATCCTTTTCTTTGGCTTCGGCTTAGGTATGGGAGCTGAATTCAAGACATTGAGTGAGCTAGTAGGTGGGCGTAGCAAAGCCCTTGATCTCTATCAGCTATTCCGTGACCCACACTCGTCCTTTGACACTGAAAGCCGAGAGTACTCATTTATGACCATTGGCCCAGTTTCTCCTCTCTCGTTTGCGGGTACACCGTTGTTCTTCAACGCTTTTAGCAATGCCGACGAGTTTTTAAGGGTCAACTTTAGTAGTGTAAAGAGCACGATGAAGTTAAGGGGATCCATCAACTACCTCCAAGTACACTAAGAAATCCAGCCCCCGGAAACGTGACTGCCTGATTCTAGAAGCAGTGACAGCGAGGCAGCCTGGCAAGCCACGGGGGCTATGCTAGGCCGGGAGGTTAGTCTTGAAGCTGAGATGCGCGCTCACTACCTGCAACATGTGCCGTTTGAGGGTCTTGGCTACATAGAGTCTTGGCTTGGAGCCAAGGGATACCCTGTAACAGGCACAAGGTTCTTTGAATCGACGAGATTGCCGAGCCTGGATGAATTTGACATGCTCATCGTCATGGGTGGCCCTATGAGTGCCAATGACGAAAGCACGTTTCCTTGGCTGGTCCAGGAGAAAGAGTTCATCCGCAATGCTATCGAGGCTGGCAAGTCTATTTTGGGCATCTGCCTGGGGGCGCAACTGATTGCCAGCGCAATGGGGGCTCGGGTGTTTCCAAATCCCGTTAAGGAAATAGGCTGGTGGCCGGTGCAAGGGATCCAACCGGCTAACGAGCTGGCCTTTCGCTTCCCGCCTTCGATTGAGGTTTTTCACTGGCACGGGGAAACCTTCGAGCTGCCCCCTGGTGCAATTCACCTTGCCAAGAGCGAAGGCTGTGAGAACCAGGCCTTTCAGCTTGGACGCTCAGTGATCGGCCTCCAGTTTCACTTGGAAACCACGCCAGAATTGGTGCAAGGGCTTGTCTCCCACTGCCGCAACGAACTGTTGCCATCTACCTATGTGCAGTCGGAAGCAGAGATCCTCTCAGCCTCCCCTGAGAAGTACCAAGCCATAAACCGTCTAATGGGCGAGGTTCTCTCCTTTCTCTGTCGCTCCGATCCCTAGGCCCCGCGCTGCGCTCTAGAGAGCGGCCAAAGCCGTAAGATGCAGATCTGCAAGCCAAAGTTCCAAGAGGATAGACGTGGGCCATCAGGTTTTGGGACTGGGGATCGCGGGTTGGTCGGCTGCACGGCTGCTGCGGGCCCAGGGAAAAGAGGTGTGGGTCTGGGACGAGCAGGATTCGGAGCTCTTGCGGCAACGGCAGGCGGAGCTGGAACGGGAAGGGATCCCTGTCCTCTGCAAGGTGTGCCTCGGCTCAACTGTGCCTGCGACCTGCAAAGCGTTATGAATCTTTGTTTGAGTCGTAATTGAGAGGAAATAGGTGAGCTATAATTCCTAATGGACTTTTCTTTTCATTGCAGGTTGGGTAATGCAAAAACAGGAAGTCCTTACATTACTGGCAAATCACCAGAACACTCTGAAGGACTTTGGCGTAAAGTCTCTAATGCTCTTTGGTTCAGTAGCAAGGGATGAAGCGCAAACAGACAGTGATATCGATCTGCTAGTAGAGTTTGACCGTCCAGTTGGATTGTTCACTTTTGCACGCTTGAAACGATATCTAGAGGAAATTTTAGAGAGTCCGGTTGATCTAGGTACGCCTGACTCCCTCAAGCCCTATCTGCAAGAATCCGTTCTCCGGGAGGTGGTTCGTGCCTTCTAGAGATTGGCAGAACAGAGTAAGATCGGAAATAGAGGCAATTAAGTTAGATGAGGATCCCTCTGGGCCAGGATATATGGTTGTTTCAGACTGCAGGAAAGCAACTTGGGGATCCCAGGTTCCCCTAGTCTGCTTTGGGAGACAGATAAGGGGTATGTTTGTGTTGGCCGGTTAGAGATCGAAGGCAGGGCAAATGTCCCAGACTTATTCGGAATGACTATCGCAAACGGAGCTATTGTACTGGCTACCGTCTCATCGCCATTTGAATTAACTTTAAATAAACACACAAGCTCTCAAGCACGGGGGGGCAACGGTGGGCATTGGATCCCGGGAACCAGGGATTCCAGCAAGCCGCTACAGGCATCCCAGAGCAGCTCGATCACGTAATGGAATCCAGCCTCACCCCCGTAGTAGGGATCCGGAACTTCTTCGTCAGAATGAGAGCGGCAATAGCTGCACATCAGGCGCACTTTCTCGGCATATTTTCCCTGGGGATCCAAGCTGAGAATGTCGCGGTAATTTTGTCGATCCATAGCCAGGATCAGGTCAAACTCGCGCAGGTCGGCAGGTCGAATCTGGCGGGCCTTGCCTTGTAGCTCTAGGCCATAGCATCGGGCTGCTTGTTGCATGCGCCTATCTGGGGGGCTGCCGATGTGATAGGCTGCCGTACCTGCTGAGTCGCAGATAATTGCTTCCTTATGGCCGCTGCTGCGCAAAAGGTGATTGGTGATGCCCTCAGCAGTGGGAGAGCGACAGATGTTACCCAGACAGACAAACAGAAGCTTTTGGCTCATGGCAACCTCCCCATCGGATCCCATGTGTGGGCCCACCACAGGATGTATCCGCCTGCAACAGCGGGACGGATTCCCTTTCTATTTTCCACCAAGAGCCGCTGCAATGTTTTGCCGGCGGCTATCGTAACATTGCAGATTTAATTGAACCGACAAGGGATCCCCAGGCACTGCTGCAATAGCTTCAGGTACTCTTGTCCATCCATGAGAAAAGCACCAAAACGGGCCAGGTGCGGGTTCATCAACTGAGCGTCGAAGAGGCGAAAGCCCCGCTCCCGTAAGTGCTCCACCAACTTCACCAAGGCCACCTTCGAGCCGTTGGGGATGCGGTAGAACATCGACTCGCCGATAAACGCCGCTCCAAGGGCAATACCCAGGATCCCGCCTGCCAAGGTCTCTCCCTGCCAGGTTTCAAAGCTGTGGGCAAAGCCAGACCGGTGCAGAGCTGCGTAAATCTGCTTCAGCTCGGGGCTAATCCAGGTTTGGGGACGAGCGGCACAGCCCTCTACCACCTGCTCAAAAGCGCAGTTCAGCCGCACCTGAAAGCGACCGCTGCGCACCAAGGGCCGCAACGAACGGGGGCAGTGAAATCGCTCATCGAGGGGGATCACCGCGTGCCGGTCGGTGCCGTACCAGGCCAGGGATCCCGTCTCTTCGTCGGCCATCAGAAAGTAGCCTTGGGCATAGCCTGACAAAATGGTGGCCAGATCCACCTGCATTGCCTCAGTTGCGCTCCTCAAGATTGCCATTCTGCAGAGAGGCTGGCAAAATCCCCCCCATTGGCCCTGGGGTGACAATCCACACAGCCGCTCACCCGCACAGGAGTGGGAAACTCCACTTGCAGATGCAGGGCACGGAAATAGCGAGAATCTGCCAAGCGATAGGGCACCTGTTCCCCCTGTCGCAGGGGCCGGGAGTTGGGCCGCAAATAGCCCCAGGCCAGTTGTAAAGCCACGCCGCTCAGGGGCTGGATCTGCTGGCCATAGTGGTTGGGATCCTGCAGCAGCCGTCGCCAGGTTTCAGTGGGCAACACTTGGGCGGGCAACGCCACATGGCAACTGCCACAACTGCGCACATATTGAGCTTGCTCCAGTTGGGCTTGAGTCAGGCCCTGCTGCGCTTGTGCTCCCAGGTTCTGCGCTGATCCCGCCAGCAGGGATCCCATAAACCCGGCCAGGATGACTACCATGCTGCAAATCCAAAACCGCCGGCGTCGTCCTTGCAAAGGAGCCATGCTCTCACACCCACTGCCCATGCTTTCCCACTCTAGATCAGGTGGCCGCTCGCCACAGTGGGACGGAGTCCATAAGATCCGGCCTCAATTGTTGGGATCGGCTGGGTCTACGCTCAATGGCGCGGGTGCGCTCGTCAAAGCGGTCTAGGGCTTCTCGAAAATACTGGCCCAGCATTGCTTGACCTTCTCGAATTTCGGCAATCAACACCTCGTGATTCTGAACAACTCGGTTCAAAGCTTCCAAACCTTGGGACAGGCTGGCTGCGGTTTGAATCGACAAGCTTTCCTGCTCAGGGGTCATCTTGCTCTTGCTCCTGGGGATCGCCCTTGCGGTGGGATAGTTCATAATAGCGGGGCTGCAGACTTTCCCACCAAACGCTCATGAACTCGCCCAGCTTACTCTGGCCGGATCCCGACGGGATCCCAGCGCCCTCTCAACCGGGGATCCTTGGCATTTTGGCTTCCGGCAATGGCAGCAATTTCGAAGCTATTGCCCAAGCCATTGAGGCTGGGGAACTGCAGGCCCAGATTGCTGTGGTCATCACCAACAATCCCAAAGCTTATGTGCGGCAGCGGGCCCAAAAGCGAGGGATCCCTTGCGTCTTGCTCGACCACCGAGACTACCCCCGTCGCGAAGACCTGGATGCAGCTATCCTCCAAGTGCTCTGGCAGCATCACGTGGAATGGGTGATCATGGCCGGGTGGATGCGCCTGGTTACCCAGGTGTTGTTGTCTGCCTACCCGGATCGCGTCCTGAACCTGCATCCCAGCCTGCTGCCCAGTTTCAAGGGCCTGCGTGCCGTTGAACAAGCCCTGAAGTGCGGCGTGAAAATTGCCGGCTGCACCGTTCATCGGGTCACCCTGGAAATGGACAGTGGCCCCATCGTGGCCCAAGCAGCCGTGCCGGTTCTGCCCGAAGATACCGTGGAATCCCTTTACCGGCGCATCCAGGCCCAGGAGCACCGCCTCTACCCGCTGGCCATCCGCCTCTGCCTGGCAGAGGGATCCCTGCTACCCAAGTCTTCGGGGAAGCTGCACAATTGAGGTTAAGTCCAGCGCTGGCATGTTCTATGGCCGAGATCCCGCCTCTCCTCGTCTTCGATAGCCCGGTGATCCTGGCCGGTCGTCTGGCTCTATGGCAGGAGTGGGCACGGTTTGGGGTGTGTGTGCTGCCACAGGCAGTGATGGCCGAGCTAGAACGCCTGAGCCGGCAGGCTATTGATCCCCAAGAAGAATCGACAGCCCGCGAGTTTTTGCGCCACTGGCCCAGCCTGGGGTTTGCCGTCTCAGAAGCCCGTGCCTTGGTGGGTGGCGCCGGTGCCGGCGATCAGTCCATGAGGGTACGTTTGGAAGAAGCGATTGCCGAATGCGCCTATGCCCTGGCCCAGCAGCAGCCGGGAACGCTGGTGGTTTTGGTCAGCAACGACCGGCCTTTGGTGGGGCGAATTCAGGGTCTGGGTCTCAACAACCTCTGTGCCATCTCTCTGGCAGAGCTGAACCGGTGGATGCGTCAGCAGCAGCGCCCTCAGGCTGTGGTTATGGCTTTGAATCGGTTACCAGGGCCACCCATTCCTGCCGCCCAGTTGACGTCCTCTACCCTCGCTCCACCTGCCCGTCCCTTGAGTTCCTCTCCAGCTTCCGGGAACCCCCCCGCCCAGGCGCGGCAGCGGTCTGGAGCTGCTCAGGTGGGGCCGAGCACAGCCCGCCTCTGGCCCTTTTTGAAAAGCCTACAGAATGCCCTTGCGTTGTTGCTGGCCCTGGTTTTCCTCTCGGCAACCGGGTTGCTGGCCTGGCGCCTGCTCGATCCAGAAGGAAGTGAAGGGATCTGGCAGCGGCTACCTCTCTCTTGGATCCCTTGGATTCGGGATCTATAGCCAGTTATTCCGAACCAACTTAAGACCCTTTCCGGTCTTCAGCCGGCCGCAGTCATTTTATAGTCGTTTCAGTTATTTCAGGTTAGGGTGAGACTCCTGGGCTGCTGATCGCGCCAGCGGGACGGAGTCCTTGAAAAGCCCTCTGGCCCTGTGCATTTAACGTTTGTTTTAGTGTTGTTTTAGGTGTGAGTGCAGTGTCCTAGTTGGAATGAAACGACCGTAATGAGGAATGAAACTGTTCCGTCGCATTGCCTAGGGGTGGTCGCGGAAGCGGCGTGGAAGGCTTGGGCGGCACCGCTGAGCAGTTGGGAAGCGTCTTAACCTAACTTGAAATGACTACAATGGGATCGACTCCAGCTCTTCTCCCAAGATGGGATCCCTGAAATACAAAGTTTGCTGCCAACCAGGATGAATTGGGTTTTGGCGCAGGTCAGCAGTGACGGGATGGCCAAAGTTACTGCTCAGCAATTGTAACGTTAAAGCCCTTATTTTTCAGGGTTTCCGCATGATAGCGGGCATACTCCAGTTGCTTAAATGCTGCCAACTGCACAAACTTCTGGCCATTCACATCTTTGACAAAGGCCCCATCAGAAACTTCTCGAGCACGTGCCAAGCTCTCATCTCCCGAGTAGGTAGTGAGCACCAAGAAGGTTCCCTCGCCGCGGTTCGGCCCCAGAGAGTCTACGCTGTTGTCGCTTAGGGGCACCACGTTCTGGGATCCCGCAGAAGTAGGCGATGAAGGTTGGGACGGGCGCTCCAGGCTGGCTGCCAACTGCTCCACCGTTTGCAAGCTGGGGGGAGAGGGTTCCTTGGAAGCCAAGGCCAAGTCGGTCTGCAGGCTGTCCAGCAGGTTAGGAACGCCTTGAAGAGGATCCACCTGTACGTCCTTCAAGTCCGGGGTGGCCGTCAAGCCCAGCGCCAGCCGATCCGGATCCAAGCCACCGGAATAGAACTCCTCTCCCACCTGCCCTTCCACCGGTTCCAGTGGGATCAGGGGCAACTGGGCCAAATCCAGCTGGGCAGGGATCCCTTCTTCCGCCCTGCTGGCAGCACTTTGGGGCAGGGACAGTTCTTCCGGCCAGATCAGCCAGCGCACCCCAAAGCCGATCCCCGCGCAGGAAAGCACCCACAGCAGCAAGACCCAGAGGGGCGAAAAGGCCCCGGAGGGCCGCGGCATCTCTTCCTCTTCCAAGTCTTCCACCACCTCTTGAATGAGCACAGGTGAAGGGCGCTGTACAGAGCTGGTATTCCCAAGCTGACCTGCTCGTGGGGGCGGGACAGAGTCCATGCGCTGCAAACGCTGCCAGAGGCGGAATCGCTCCAGTTCTTTCAGCACATCCAAATGCAGATGGCTCAGCGCCTCCTGAAGAGCAAGTTGAGGAACTGGATGTGAATGGGACTGCTGTGCCGGAGACAGGGGTTGGGTAGGGTCTGGGGGAAGCGGAGAAGGACTCATAGACAGCCCACACTCAACTTGATGTAAAGTCGGAGAGCAAACAATGCCGATCCACTGTTACAGCCGGAAACAGCCTAACAGGAGAACCCACCTTGGGAACAAGGATTGCCAGCGCCCCATACCTTGCCATAAACCACCATGCCACAGGGCTATGGCAGTCTTCTAGGGCTTTGCCTCCAGATAGAGGGCACGCACATCTGTCGGTAGGTTCTGAAGCAAGATCTGGCGGGCAGAGGCAACGATGGCATCCACGTCTTCTGGGGCGAGGTAATATCCGTCAGCCTTGAGTTGGTCGGCAATGCGAACCGGTGGCCAGCCAAAGCGATCCCGCAGCAGCAGAATGAAGCGCAGATCCCCCGGCAAGGTATCCAAACCAGCAGTCAAATAACAGGCCAGTGCCGGTGAAAGAGAGGACTTTGCCCCGCCTCTGGTGGAGTCGAGACTGCAAGAAGCTTGAGGGCGGGTGGGGATCCCGTCAAGGGATTGAATCAGCTCACGGGTTT
This sequence comes from Thermostichus sp. OS-CIW-26, assembly GCF_054058395.1. Classification (NCBI taxonomy): domain Bacteria; kingdom Bacillati; phylum Cyanobacteriota; class Cyanophyceae; order Thermostichales; family Thermostichaceae; genus Thermostichus; species Thermostichus sp. OS-CIW-26. The sequence continues at coordinate 23,455 of NZ_JBSSAG010000016.1, forward strand.
GCTCCGCCAGCCAGGGTCGCAGCACAGGATCCCCTTCGCCAGCCGCTTCTTCCACAAGGCTGTGGACATCTAGGCGCTGTAGGCGCAGGTAAAGCCGCAACCAAACCTGCTCTCGATAGGCAGCCCATTGCTCTGGCGGCAGATGCTCGGCAAGGATCCCGTCCACCCACTGGCAGTAGCGGCAAAACAGGCTGATGAAGTAGCGGGCCACCTCCGGCTGCCGTTGAAAGGCCCGCAGCAACTCCAGATCGCTGTAATGGGCCACCCCCCGCACGATAGGGGCGTTGCATTCCGGCCAAAAGGCGGTAGCTTCGGGCATGAGAATTTCTCCCGCAGAAAAATCCCTAGCTATTCTCCAGGATCTCCCGGCAGGCCGATAACAACTGCTCCTGCTCCGCCAAGGTGCGCAGGCCAATGCGCAGGTAGCGATCTCCCAGCTCGGGAAAACTCAGGCAATCCCGCACCAGAATCCGGTGCCGCTGCAGCAGCGCCCGCTGAATTTGCGTGGCAGAGCCAGGGCAGCGCACCAACACAAAATTGGCTTGACCAGGCCAGGGATCCCAGCCGGGCAGCGCTTGCAAACCCCTGAGCAAATGCTCTCGGGCCACGGGTAGCCAGGCCAAGGTGCGCCGGCGAAAGTCTTCATCGGCCAAAGCTGCCGCCACTGCCACTCCCGCCAATCCGTTGACGCTCCAGGGATCCCGCCACTGTCGCCAGCGCTGCCAGTGATCCGGGTGCCCCACCGCAAAGCCAATGCGCAAGCCGGGCAGGGTGAAAAACTTGGTGAGGGAACGGATGACGATGGTGTTGGGGTGAGCCGCCAGGTGGGGGATCAAGGTTTGGCTGCGGGGCATTGCCGACGGGCTGGAGTTTAAGCTCAGGGTGGGCTCCCCCGGCAAAAAGTCCATAAAAGCCTCGTCCACCACCACCCGGTCGAACTGGGGCAGGAGAGGCAGGATATCTTGCTGCGGGATCAGCCAGCCCGTCGGGTTATGAGGGTTGTTCAGCCAGAGCACCCGGTTTCCCTTGCCTGCCACCGGAAGGGGTTCCTGCAGAAGGGTAAAACCGGCGGATCCCTGGCCGGGGAAAAAAGGCAGCGGCTTGATGGTTACCCCTGCTGCCCGCAGAGCCCGCGCATACTCCCCAAAAGCAGGCTGGGGCAGCCATACCTCCCGCCCTTGCGCATCCCGGGCTGCCCAGGTGAGCAACTCCGCTGCCCCATTGCCCACAAAGATCCACTCAGGATCGACGGCCCAATGGTTGGCCAAACAGATGCGCAAGTCCCGATAGTCGGGATCCGGGTAGCGGCTGATTACAACCGGGTCTGCTGCAGACAGCGCCTGAGTCAGAGCTTGCAAGACCGATTCCGGTGGGCCCAGCGGATTCAAGCTGGCCGAAAAATCCAGAATCTCCTGGGGAGAGCAGCCAGCGATTGCTGCTCCCCAAGCCCAATTGCCACCATGTCGAGGCTGCTCCACGCCCTACCCAGCAGCCGAGTCCCAACCCGGCGAAATTAAGATTTCCCCCCTGCTACTGCTTCGCGGAATGACTTGCCCACCCTAAAAGTGGGGACGATGCTCTCTGGGATCACCATTTTTTGGTTGGTTTTCGGGTTGCGACCTTCTCGCTCTTTGCGCTTGCGAGCCTCAAAGGAGCCGAAGCCCACCAGGGTCACCTTCCCCTTGGGTTCACCGTTTTCATCGCGGGATGCGACCTCTTCGACAATGATCTCCAGTGCGGCGGAAATGACAGCCTCCGCTTCTTTTTTGGTTACATTGGCGCGATGAGCGACGGCATCAACAAGTTCTGCCTTGTTCATCCTGATCTCCTTTTGAGTTAGGCAATAAAGTTAGAGCGTTCCCTGGATCGCGGATTTGCTCAGGCGTTGCAGAGCGGCCACGGCCCAGAGTGTTCTCAGTGTGTGGGAGCGGGGCTTGCCCTGCAATGCGCCAAGGCACCACTGGCGCGAATGGCAGGATTGTGGCAGTTGAGCTCCAAATCACTGACATATTCTACAGCTAAGTTAGGGCAGAAGCCTGCTGGGCAAGGGGTTTTAGGGGATCTTAACGCAATTTTCTGGGAGACAAGAGACTGCATATACCCAGTTGGCTCGGATCCGACAGAAAGCTAGGGCTCACGACTCGGGTCGGAAGTAGGCCCGCATCACCTCTCGAAAGATGGGAGCGGCCCGTGATCCACCCCCACCGCCGCTGTTTTCCAGAAAGACCACGACCACCAATTCGGGCCGGTCGTAGGGAGCATAGCCAACATACCAAGCGTGGGATCGCCGCGGCGGATCCTCTGCAGTGCCGGTTTTACCAGCCGTTGGGGGAAATCCTGGCCCCAGGTTGGCGTTGCCGCCAGTGCCGTAAACCACGACATCTCGCAGCCCCTGCTGCAGGATCTCCAGGGTGGCAGGGGAAAGACCTACCTTTTGGCGCAGCGGCACAGGGCTTTCCGGGATCACCTGGTGCGAGAGCAAGGGGCGCACCCGCCAGCCCCCATTGGCCACTGCCGCCGTTACCACCGCCATTTGCAGCGGCGTAGCGGTAATAAATCCCTGGCCGATGGACATGTTGACCGTGTCGCCCACATACCAGGGCTCGCGCCAGTGGCGCTGCTTCCACTCAGCATCTGGCACCAGACCCGCGGCTTCCCCTTTGAGGCCAATCCCGGTCAGTTGTCCCAACCCAAAGCGGCGCGACCATTCTTGCAAAGGGGCAGCCTTGGTGCCGAGGGCGATTTGGTAGAAAAAGGTGTCGCTGCTGTAGGCCATCGCCTGCCGGTAGTTCAGCCGCCCGAAGCCGGCCCGGTTCCAGTCCCAAAAGCGCCACCCTCCCACCTGGATGTAGGGGCCGGTCTGCAGCACCGTATTCGGGGGAAAGGCACCCGACTCGATCCCGGCAGCGGTGGTGATGATTTTGTAGGTGCTGGCGGGGGGATAGGGCCGCAGGCCGCGGTTGAGGAAGGGAAAATCCTGCTGCTGCAGGCTCTCCCACTGGGCTTGGGTGATGCGGCTGGAAAAGAGGTTGGGATCAAAGGTGGGATAGCTGGCCATGGCCAGGATCGAGCCATCGCTGGGATCCATGGCGATCACCGCTCCTTTTTGCTGGCCGAGGGCTCGCTCTGCCGCCTGCTGCAGCCGCACATCCAAAGTGAGCTGCAGGGTGTTGCCCGGTTGGGGCGCTTGTTCCCCCAGCACCCGCAGCACCTCTCCCATGGCGTCCACCTCCACCTGTCGCCCGCCCCATTGGCCGCGCAGATGGTTCTCGAACAATTCCTCCACTCCCATCAGGCCGACAATATCCCCCAGGCGATAGCTGGGATCCGCCCGCAGTTGTTCCTGCGAGATCTCGCCGGTATAGCCCAGCAGATGAGCGGCCAAGTCGCCGTGGGGATAAAACCGCACCGTCTCCGCCTCCACCATCACTCCCGGCAGCTCGCGGCTCATCTCCTCCAGTTGAATGACCACCTGGGGGCTGGCGTTGCGCAGGATGCGCAGGGGAAAAGGGGAACGATATCCAGCCTGTTCTAGCTTTTGGGCGATCTCCTCAGGGGCGATGTTCAAGTAGTCTGCCAACTTGGGGATCATCTCCTGCCAGCGCTGCCGCGACTGCACCAGAGGCCAGAGGAAGACCGAGTGGGACAATCGGCTGCCCGCCAGCAATACACCGTTGCGATCCACAATGCGCCCGCGTTCTGGCGGCTGGGGCAGCAGGCGAATGCGGTTGGTATCGGCCAACTGGCGGTAATACTGGGTGCGCGCCAACTGCAGGTAGGCCAGACGGGATCCTAGCCCTCCGAACAGCAGCAGGCTGGCCAGCAAGAGCAAGACAACGGCCCGATAGCCCTGCCCCACCGTTTTGGTCGGCAGGGATCCCAGCCAACGAGGACTACCGCCGTCCGGCGGGGGTGGGGGAAGCACCCGGCGGGGGGCAGGCGGTCTGGAATGGGGGGAGAACAGGGCTTGCGGATCCCGTCCGGTCAAGGTGTGGGGGCTTCGCGCGGCGTTGCTGACGGGGTAGAGTTTGGCCATGAAATTGCCAGAAGAATTGCAACCGATACACCCAAAATCGAGAGGAGATGCCCGCTCTCGGGCAGGCAGTCTCAGCATCCATCCAGTATCCCTGGCTCTGGCAAGCCTCGTCCAGGAGTGGCAGCGTGGATAGAGCAGAACAACAGCGGCTACGCCAGGCTGCCTGGCTGATGGTGGGCAATGGCCTGCGCCTGGGGTTGTCCGGGGCCTATTTCATCCTGTTGGCCCGTCTGTTGGGGCCGGAAGCCTTCGGGGTTTTCTCCGCCATCTTGGCCTGCAGCAACCTGGCCGCCCCGTTTGGCTATTTGGGCCAATCGGAACTGCTGATCCAGCGCCTCAGCCGGCAGGGATCCCTGACTTGCACCCAGGGGATTGGCCCCAGCTTATGGCTGGCGGGATTGGGCTGTGGGGGGATGGCGCTGGTGTTGTGGCCCCTCTTGAGCGTTTGGCTGGCCGGGACGCCGGCAGCGGTGGTGGGGGTATTGCTTTTGAGCGATCTGCTGTTCGTCGCGGTGCCAGAGGTGTACAGGGGGATCCTGATCGGGAGAGAGCAGGCTGCTGGGGTAGCCCTCATCGACACGGGCATGGCGCTGGGGCGATTGGGGGCAGTATTGCTGGCGGTGGCCTTAGGCTGGGGATCCCTGGCACAATGGGCCATTCTGTACAGCCTGATGGTGTTGGTCGTGCTGCTGCTGATCGCGAGGGGGATGGGGCGGTGGAGCGAGCCTTCTCCCCCCTTGGCCCTGAGCTGGAGAGATCTGCGGGAACGGCTGACAGCGGGCTGGGACTTTGCGGTGGGGCTGGCCGCGGTGAAAACCTTCACCGATTTGGACAAGCTGCTCTTGCCCCGTTTGGCCTCAGCAGCGGCGGGGGGTCTTTACAGCGCTGCCTATCGGGTGATCAACTTCTCGCAAACGCCGATGATTGCTCTGCTCACCAGCCATTTTGCCGAGCTGTGCCGCCAAGGGCAGAAGGGCCTTCCGCAAGGCTGGCGCTACGCCTGGCAGCTTTTCCCTTGGGTGGTGGGCTACGGCAGTTTGGCCGCTCTGGGGCTGGCCCTGGGATCCTACGGGATCCCCTGGGTGCTGGGATCGGCTTACCGGGAAACGGCCCTCATCCTGCGCTGGCTCAGCCCGGTCATTTTGCTAGAGGGGATCCACCTTTTGCTATCTCACCTGCTCACTGGAGCAGGGTTGCAAAGGCCCCGCAGCCGTCTGCAACTGCTGGCTCTGGGGCTGAATGGGCTTTTGAATGCGGTTTGGATCCCAAGGTGGGGTTGGCAGGGGGCGGCGCTGGCAACCTTGCTGTCAGAGGTGGCCTTGGTGCTGGCCTTGCTGCTGTTGATTGGGGGGCGATTGCACGCTCTGCAGAGATCTGGGCCTAGGGAGCCTTAACAATTTTGTAGGTGGCTTTGGCATCGGGGCCAAAGGTGATCACATCCCCCGACTTGAGCTGGTGGGTGGTCAATTTCTGGCCGTTGATCAACAAGCCATTGGTGCTGGGGCGACCTTCCAGATCCCCATCCAAAATGCGGTAGCAATATTCTCCCTCTCGCTCGGCGGGAATCCGCAGCAGCATGGCGTGGTAGCGGGAGGCATACTGAGAGTTGAGACAGATGTCGTTCGCCAAGTCCCGACCGATGAAGTATTTGGCGGATCCCAGCACCTGGGTACGGCGGCCATCTCGGTCTTCCACGATCAAGATGTGCTGGTGGGTACCGGAAGGAGAAGGCACAGATTCAACCATACTTCCGCTGTCAATACCAGTGTTTAACCGTACCTCAAACTATACCGAAGTTTAGCCTTCTTCCTGCTATCGCTGGGTCTGCAGAATCGCTCATCCAGCGCCCCAGAACTCTCGACCGATCCAGTGGGCTAGCGAGGAACATTCTGGAGCAATGAGCCGACCCATCCGGGGAAGAGGGTGTAAGCTCCTACCGCCCATTGGGCCATGCCCACCACCACCTCTGACTTGGACTGGCGAGCGGCGTCCCAAATGGCTTCGGCAACTTCTTCCGGCTGGCTGGCCCAGAAACTCTCCAGCGCCTGCTGCATTTGCTCGCGGGCTTTGCCACCTGAGGTTTGGGAGTGGCCATCGGGAGAGGACTCTGGCCCCACCTCATCCAGAAAAATGGCTCGCTTGAGGAAATTGCTGCTGACGATGCCCGGATGGACGCCGATCACCTGAATCCCTTGGGGTTGCAGTTCCAGACGCAGCGCCTCCGTCAGCCCACTGACCGCGTACTTGCTGGCACAATAGGCGCTCATCTGGGGCAGGGGCATTTTGCCGCCAATGGATCCCACGTTGATGATCTGGCCTTTTTTGCGCTTCAACATGTCGGGGAGCACGGCTCGGATGGTGTGGAGGTAGCCCCAAAAGTTGACCGCCATCAAAGCCTGCCAGTGCTCCGGGGTGGTTTGCAAAAAAGGGCCACTCATGCAGATGCCGGCGTTGTTGATCAGGCAGTCGATGCGGCCATAGCGTTCCAGAGTTCTCTCCACCAGGTTTTGCACCTGTTCTGGCTGCGTGACATCGGTGGGAACGGCCAAGACCTCGGCGTTGAGGCTTTGCTCCAGGTCGATGGCCGTTTGCTTCAGGGTTTCGGCAGTGCGGGCAGCCAGCGCCAATCGGTAACCCCCACGGGCAAAGGTAAAGGCAGTAGCTCTGCCGATGCCTTCAGAGGCGCCTGTAATTAAAACAACATCGGCCATCCTGCTTCTCCGTAAATCTGGACTGGGATCCCTCTACCTGTTGTAGCTTCTCCGAGAGTTAGGGATCCCTGCTTGGCTGAGGGCTTAAGATACTGAACGATAGCGAAGATAAGGTTTATGGCCTCTACCTACTCATTTGATATCGTCAGCGATTTCGATCGGCAGGAACTGGTGAACGCTGTGGATCAAGCCCGACGGGAGATCAAACAGCGCTACGACCTCAAGGATACTCAGACGGAAATTGAGCTGGAGGAGGGATCCCTGACCATCACCACCGCCAACGACATGGCCCTCAACTCCATTCGGGATCTGCTTCTTACCAAAGCGGCCAAGCGGGGTCTATCCCTGAAGATCTTCGACTTCCAACCCCCGGAGAGCGCCGGCGGCAACCGAGTGCGCCAGGTGGTTCACCTGAAAAAGGGCATTGATGCCACGCTGGCCAAACAGATCGCCAAGCAAATCCGCGACAACTTTAAGAAGGTGCAGCCCGCCATTCAAGGGGATCTGGTGCGCGTTTCCGGCAAGGATAAAGACGAGCTACAGGCGGTCATTCAAATGCTTAGGCAGCAGGACTACCCGGTGGCGCTGCAATTTGTCAACTATCGATAGGGATCCTCTGGGCTTCCGTATCTTTCCCCTCAACCCCTCTTGCAAGATTAGAGATCTCAGGATCTGTGAAATGTTGGGTTTAATGGCTGCTGGAAATGGTGATGGCCTACGCTCCTCAAAGCTTGAGTTTTCGGCCAATTGGGATAGGGGGCTCTGGTGAGAAATCTTGTGAAAGTAACCGTCGGAATCAAGCCAGCAAGTCTCTGAGAATCTCATTGGAAAATAGCCAGCCATCGGGCGGAATCAGCCGTAGCCGGCCTGCCTCACAACTGGCCCATCCCTTCTCAAAATAGGGATCCAGCCTCTCCAAAGCTTGCTCGACCTTTGCCCGGCCAAAACGCTCTTGCAAATGGCACAAATCCAGACCTTCCTGTAAACGCAGCCCCAACATCAAAGTATCCATCCAAACTTCCTCTGGGGATGCTTCAGGAGGGAGGGGGTAGACTCCAGCTTTCACCTGCTCAAAGTAGTGGTAAAGGGTTTTGGGTTGCTGAATGCGCCGTCCACCCTCGTAGCCGACGGATCCCATGCCAAAGCCAAAGTAAGGGCGATTTTCCCAGTACACTCGGTTGTGGCGACAGGCGTAGCCGGGGCGGGCAAAATTGGAGATTTCGTAGTGGATGTAGCCCGCTTCGGTGAGCAGCTCCCGCGCCATTAGGTACATGGCAACTGTGGTTTCCTCGGTGGGCAAAGGCGCATCTCCCGGTCGGTACATCCGACCAAAGCGGGTTCCCGGTTCAATCGTCAGATCATAGACGGAGACATGGGTGGGGTTAATCTCAAGAACAGCTCGTAGAGACTGCTGCCAGTGTTCCAAAGTCTGGTAGGGCAGCCCAAAGATCAAATCCAGGTTGAAATTCTCAAAGCCCGCCGCCTGCAAGTCGGCCACGGCTTCGTAAACTTCCTCCACTCCATGCAGGCGACCACAAGCGGCCAGCAGCTCTGGCTGAAATGCCTGTACCCCTAGGCTGATGCGGTTGACCCCCAGCTCCCGGTAGCCCGCCAACTGCTCCCGCGTCAGGGTGCCGGGGTTGGCCTCCAGAGAAATCTCGCAGTCGGGATGAAACGGGATCCTCTCCCTCAATTGAGTCAAGATCCGCCCTAGTTGCTCCACCGTCAGCAGAGAAGGGGTGCCACCCCCGAAAAAAATGCTGGTCAACGGTCTGGGATCCCCGGCCAGATGGCGGTAGCGGTAGGAGCTGCCGATCTCTCGGCAGAGCATTTGCACGTAAGTTTCTATCAACTCTCGGGTGCCCAAGCCGGTGGCAAAATCACAGTAGTGGCAGCGCTGCCGACAAAAAGGGATGTGCAGGTAAGCTGCTTCAGGCCAATCAACCTGGTCGCGGCAGCATTGCAGAGCAGTATCGGTCGGAGTGGGATTGTGCAAAGCCGTTGCCACAGCCATGAGTCAGCTCAAACGGGTTAGAACCACTATACTGATAGACTCCTAAACTCCTCACGAGAAGGGATCCCATGGGAGCTGTGCGCCTGGCGGTAATCGACTATGATGCCGGAAACTTGCATTCGGCTTGCAAAGGCTTGGAGCGTGCCGGGGCAGAGGTGCAGCTAGTAACAGAGCCAACTGGACTAGCGGCTTTTGACGGCATTGTCCTGCCCGGCGATGGGGCCTTTGACCCAGCCATGCAGCAGCTGCGGGCGCGGGGCTTTGGGAAAGCGATTCGGGAAGCTGTGGAGCGGCAACAGCCTTTTTTAGGCATTTGCCTTGGGCTGCAAGTTTTGTTCGAAAGCAGCGAAGAGGGAACAGAGCCAGGGCTGAGCATTGTGCCTGGACGAGTGCAGCGCTTTCGACCGGAGCCGGGCTTGCGTATCCCCCACATGGGCTGGAACCAGTTGCACCTTACCCAACCCCAATCGCCTCTTTGGGCAGGGATCCCGGATCAAAGCTGGGTTTACTTTGTCCACTCCTACCACGCAGTGCCCAATGACCCAAGCTGGGTGGCTGCTACCACCCAACACGGCAGCCAAACCTGTGTAGCCGCTATTGCCCGCGGCGCTTTGTTTGCTACCCAGTTTCACCCAGAAAAGTCCGGCCCCTACGGCTTGAAGATGCTGCGCAACTTTGTCGAGTTTGTTGCCCGTTGTTCCCCCTTATCTGCTCCCAGAGCCTAGTGCCCCATGAACTATTGGCTGATGAAATCTGAGCCCAGCGTTTACAGCATCTGGGATCTGCAGCGGGAAGGCCAAACCCTCTGGGATGGCGTGCGCAACTACCAAGCCCGCAACTATCTAAAAGCCATGCAGGTGGGGGATCGCGCCTTTTTCTACCATTCCAATGCCGAGCCACCCGGAATTGCCGGTTTGATGGAGATCCTGGAAACCCACGTGGTGGATCCCAGCCAATTCGACCCTGCCAGCCCCTACTATGATCCCAAATCTACCCGCGAGGATCCCCGCTGGCATACGGTGCGAGTGCGGTTTGTCTCAGCCTTTGGGCGATTGATCCCTTTGGCTGAATTGCGAGACACCTTCACCCCAGAGGAGCTGGAAGTAGTACGACGGGGCACGCGACTGTCGGTCATGCCGGTTGCCGAAGGGGTGGCGAAACGATTGCTGGCGCTGACGGGAGCATGACTCTAGTCAATAATAAGCTCAACTATACTGAAAATAATGTATAATATGTTCAGTACGGATTACTACCAGTTGATCTTTCTGTTTACTTTCGAGTCTGCCAACATGGTAGCCAAAGCAAAGCAGAAAATTGGTAGTAAGACGACACGGAAACTGCGCTTTGGGTATTCTACTCAAAGCTTTGCGGGATACCGCCATTCTGGTTGGAAACAAACAGAATGCTATCGCTGCATAGTTGAACAGTGATGTTCAGCAGTGTTCAGCGTAAATGTATCAGTTTCTACGCAGTCTCCTCTATGATGGGCGAGGCCAACCTGAGTGGGGCCAATTTGCGTGGCGCCGACCTAAGTGGGGCGGATCTAACGGGGGCGGATTTGCGAGGGGCCAATCTGTCGATGGACAACCTAAAGAGCGCTTTTCTGGAAGGGGCAATCTACAGTGCCAACACCCGCTTTCCCGCCGAGTTCGACCCAAAATTTGGAGGGGATGACATTGTTCGGCGCTGACCCCAGCTCACCGGCTTAAAATTCATGAGCCAAAAGCTGAGAGGCCCCAGCGCTGTAGGCTATCGAAGGCCGCGTAGGCCGTTAGATCCGGCTGCAGGGGCGTAATCGACACATAGCCCTCAGCAACCGCCCGCACGTCCGAGCAGGGATCCACCCCCTCTTCCACCACCTCTCCTGCCAGCCAGTAGTAGGCCTTGCCGCGGGGATCCACCCGTTTCTCGTAGAGATCTGTGTACTTGCGCCAGGCCAGGCGGGCCAAGACCATGCCGCGTATTTCAGCCAGCGCTAGGGGGGGCACGTTGATGTTCAACAGCATCGGCTCCCCCAGGGGTTTCAGGCTCAGTTTCTCCAGTAGCTTCAGCACCACCTGGGCCGCTGGTTGAAAATCCTGATGGGTAAAACTGGCCAAGCTTACTGCCAGGCTAGGGATCCCTTCCAATAGCCCTTCCATTGCCGCCGAGACGGTGCCGGAGTAGAGCACGTCGGTGCCCAGATTGGCTCCCTGATTGATGCCGGAAATCACCCAATCGGGAGGACGATCCAATAGCCCGTCCAGACCTAACTTGACACAGTCGGAAGGGGTGCCCGAACAGGCCCAGGCCTGCACTTCTGGAGGAAATCCCTCCCGCACCGGATCCACCCGCAGCGGCTTGTGCAACGTCAGGGCGTGGCCGGTGGCCGAGCGCTCCCGATCCGGACAGACCACCGTTACCTGGTGCCCCCCCAGCTGGGCCAGCGCTGCCGCCAAACACCGCACCCCTGCCGCCTGGATGCCATCGTCGTTGCTGATGAGAATATTCATCCCAACCACCCCACACCCGCCCTTAGACATACACCAGTCTGACCCAATGATCTGCGCTGATCCCCCAGGTAGCCGAGTTCAGCGGCAGAATCTGAAAATTTACGGCTTCTTGGGGTTATTATTGGACGTAGCCTTTTGAACAATATCAGTAGGAACACAATGTCACCCTATGAGGTCAAGTGCCATTATGAAGCTAAGGTAAAGTAAACCCTGCGGTTTCCTTCCTCTTTGTATTTGCCTTCTTGTGTGTATCTTGCTGTTTCTCCGTCCCCATCTTCCTAAGACTCCGTCCCGTTGACGTGTAGGTGCTCCGCACCGCCGGCGCGAACGCGGAAGCGTTGCATAGCCTACAGCCGGGTAAAGCTGGAAAGTCTGTAAAACCCATCAGGTCGCTCGAGCGACAGGAAGTTGATCTCATGTCACTTGTTTCCATCACATCGGCAACAGAGGCTCAGGAATGGCGTGAGCTTTGCCAGTGGGCCGAGGAGCACTACCGCTGTCGCACCTTTCCCAAAGACGTGCGCATTCCCACTCGTCCGGGATTGGTGTACATCACCCAAGAGGGAGTGGTGCGCCTGGTCAGCCAAACTCCAGAGCGGCGGGAGGTCTTTGTTGGGTTCATCACGGCTGGATTTCCTTTTGAGCTGAGCAACCCAGAGCGCTTTGAGTTGAAAGCCTGCACCCACGCCGATCGCACCACGGTGATGTGGTTTTACTGGCAGGATCTGGAGCAGTGGCCCTATCTGCACCAGAAGATTCAGGAAAACTTCCGCCAGCAACTGCAACGGAAGCTGCTGTGGTTGGGAAATCTGGGCCAACGGCGCGCCATCGATCGCCTCAGGGGCTTCTTGAGCCTGTTGATCGAAGAGTATGGACAGCCCTGTGAACAAGGGATGTATCTCCCCTGGCCCCTTACCCATGCCCAGATTGGGGATGCCATTGGGGCCACCCGCGTGACGGTGACTCGTCTTCTGGGATCCCTGCGTTCGAAAGGGTTTGTGCAGGTGCTGGATCAAAACTTAATTTGCATTCCCAACGGGGTAAAGCTCCAGCCCACTCCGAAGAAGGCGGCCAGCGCCTAACCCTGCTGTCTAGATGCTATCCAGAGTGTTATGCCTACAGCAGTCGGGAACTGCACTGCTGACGCGATGGGCCTGCAGCTCCACTACCGTACTTGGGGAAAAGGGATCCCCTCCCTCCCAATCTTGATGCTCCACGGCCATCCGGGCAATGCCGACTGCATGGCGGTATTTGCAGAGGCAGTGGCGGGGATCCACCCCTGTGTGGCGCCAGATCTGCGTGGCTACGGGCATTCCCAGGTGACGGATCCCTTTGAGATGCAGGATCACCTAGAGGACTTGGAGCGGCTGCTGGATCGCCTGGGCTGGCAGGCGTGTCTGGTGCTGGGCTGGTCTTTGGGCGGGATCCTGGCCCTGGAGTTGGCTTTGCGGCTGCCGCAGCGGGTAAAGGGTTTGGTCTTGGTGGCCAGTGCCGCCTGCCCCCGCAGCAACCATCCCCCCACCGATTTTTGGGATCAGGTCAACACCGGCGTTGCCTCGCTGCTCAACTGGCTTTGGCCCGGCTGGGAATGGAACATCGAGACCTTTGGCCGTCGCTCCCTTTACCGCTACCTGATGCAGCAACAGACCCCAACGGCCTATCGGTATTTGGCGCACATGGCCTTGCCCGCCTATCTGCACACCTCCCCCCAGGCTCGCCAAGCTCTGCGCGCCGCTTTGCAACGGGGCTACAACCGCGAGGGAGATCTGCACCGAATTCGCATCCCGGTACTGCTTATGGCCGGCGAGCGGGATCGCCACATCACCGCCAACAGCAGCCTGGCCACAGCCCGCGCCCTGCCCCACTGCACCTGCATTGTCTATCCCAACGTGGCTCATCTCTTTCCCTGGGAGATCCCCGACCGGGTGGGACAGGATCTGCGCCGCTGGCTCAGCGCTCAAGACTGGGCAAGTGGGATCCCGGTGGTTGGCTCTTCCGCTCCCTCTGCAGACAAGGCGGCAGAAGCCTGACCCTGGGCCAACTTCAGCAGCCGGGCAAAGGCCTCTTCCTCTAGATGGATCTGCTGCTGCTGTTGTTCTTCTGGGGTGCGCAGGCGCTTTCCCAACGGCTGTTGCAGCGTGCCCAAGAGCAACGGCTCGGAAACTCCCGGCTCGGGATGGATGACGGTGCGGGCCCGCAAGGTGAACACCGGCGAACCGGTGGAGAAGCGGCCCGGGGATCCCAAATCGCTGGCCGCCTGCTTCAGGGTGAGGATCAGTTGCTCTGGGGTGATATCCGGGCTGACAGCAATAACCGCTCGATCCGCCCCTTGGTCATAGACGGTGGTGTAGGGGGCAGCACCGGGAATGCGGGAGCGAAAGATCGGCCCCAAGCTGAGGGCAAAACATCCCGCCGTTAAAACCAGCGCAAACGCCGTGTAGCCCACCAGCGCAAACTTCAAGGGCCAATTGCGGATCCAGGCCAGCAGGGTGAGCACAGCCAGCAAGCCTGCTAGACCTAGCCCAATTTGGGTGGCAGAGGCAAAGAAAGATTCCAAAGTTGCATCCATGATTCCCCAGTTTAGCGGCTAGAGCTTCATCTCTAGGATGCAGGATGAGCCCGATTCTGGCTGCCCTATCTAAGGACTCCGTCCCGCTGGCACCCTGCTCCAGAAGGGCTTGGCTGGTTCTATCACCAAACCCCTGTGAGAAGAGGCAAGACGGATCAACCTACCAAACACAGAAAGCGGCGAGCCCTACAGATTTGAGGAGCATGGGCAAGGTCGGATTCGAACCGACACGGTTTCCCGCCGCATTTTGAGTGCGGTGCGTCTACCAGTTTCGCCACTCGCCCGACTTGGAACCATTATCCTACTGAACTGGCGAAACCTCGTCAACCAATCCCCCGAACTCTATCGGCGGCGGTCTTTCTCCAGTTGCTGGGCCTTTTGCCGAAGCTGGCGGGTTTGCTCCATCACCTCCTCCAGATCCTCGTGGGATAGCCGCTCGACGTAGTTAATTTTGATCTCTTCCAGCAAGTCTTGCAGGAGAGAGCGAATTTCTTCCGAAGCATGCTCCTGGCTGAGTTCCCGTGCCAAGACCTCACCAAACCGCTGCATCAGTTGCGCTGCCAGCTTGGAGCCGACGGGATCCTCGAAACTGCCCGTCAGGGTTTTGTAGGTGGTGGTGGTCAGCTCGTTGGCCAGGCGCTCCGTCAGTTGGCCAGGCAGGGATCCCAGGCCGGGAAGCTGTTCTAGAGTTTGCATGGCAGGCAACTGCTTGAGCAGGCCATCCAGGTTGTAGCGGAGCAGTTGTTGCAATTCCGGTTGCACCTGGGGCAAAACGCGGTAGAGAACAATGCGAAAAACCAGGTTGGCAATCGCCTCCAGCTCGTTGGTGTTGTTGATATCAATGTAGTCGCGCTGGGTACGCGCTGCCGGCAGCAGGGGCAGGGATCCCCGCTGAATGGATACCTGGATTTGGTTGATCACCCGCACGACAATGACTTCCGTCAGATCCTCGGCGAAGTTGGTAACAAAGCCCTGGCTCACCTGGGCGCGTACCCGCTCCAGATCCAGCAACTGTGCTTGTCCCAGCCGGATGGTGACGGGGATCACCCGCAGCCAGCGCCAAAAGGGCAGCAGCAACAGCACATCGTACCAACGCCAGAGCATGGCATCCAGCCAATTGACGCCGGTGTAGCGGCGGCTGATGGCCACCGTGCGCAGCAAAAATTCCAGCCCAAACAGAAGCACGAAGGGAAAATCCAGCACCGGGAAAAAGTCAACGGGGTTACCGCTCTCACCAATGGGGCGGAAATAGTTGGTCTCAAAGAGGGGGCGCAGCCGGGTCTGGAAAAATTCAATTCCATCTGCGGGATCGGCGCCGGCCAAGTACTCAGCAGTCCAAAAGCGGGCAAAGGCGGCTCTGGCAGAGTCGGCTTCTGGGATGTGCTCCCGCATCAAATTGAGGATACGCACAAACTGGCCAGTTTTGTTGGCGCCGTAAACTACCCGGCTCCGACCGCTAAGCGGTACGGAGCGGGCTTTCAGTAGCCCTGACCTGTTCTGCTCTACCAGAGAACAAAACAAGCCCGAACCTCTAGGCTGGTTTACGACAGCCCCCAAAAGCGCAATCACATTCGCACCATTAAAGTCCGCATCCCCTTCCCATCCACAGTGCCCACACTTGAACGACTTGCCACTGCGATAGGATTGCGCAGGGTCGGGATGAATGTGCAAACACCGGTGGCAGGTCTGCGACGTGTAGGCAGGCGGCACCAGAATCAAAGCAACCCCTGCACGCAGAGCCTTGTACTCCAAAAATTGACGGAGTTGATAAAACGCCCAACTGTTGGCCCTGCGCCGCTCGGCTTTGCTGCGGGGTTGTTGATTGACTCTTTTCCGGATCCCTGTCAAGTCTTCCAGAGCAATAGCGCTGTTGGTAGCTTTTGCCCTAGAGACAATAGCTTTGGAGATGCGATGATTGACCCACACTTGAAAGCGTCTCTCCTTGCCAGACAGCCGTTGCAGCAGTTGACGGCATCTGCGCCGCGAACTGCGTGTGCCCTTACTGGCTTTGCGTTGGAGTACCGCCCTCAACCGGGAGTAGTGGTCGCGGACTCTGTTCAACTGCTGTCCATTCCAGTTGTCCCCCTCTGACGTATGGGCAATATCTGTCCTTCCCAAGTCCACCCCGATCACCTTGTCGGTATCTTGTTGCTTGGGTGGCTTTTTCTCTACGCAAATCTGGATGGAGTAGGAGCCATCCTTCCGCTGGACTAGGGTGGCCGATTTGGGGTTAGAGCCAGCCAGCATTCCCCTCTGGTAGTTACCAATGGCTAGCTCAAAGCGTTCTCTCCCTTCCACCGTGGTCAGCGACACCGTCCAGTCTTTTTGACGGAACGAGAAGATGCGTGCGTCGTAGGTAACGAACCCACGCTTGAACTCTTTAACTGGACGGTTGCGCTGTCTCGCCACTTTGCGAGCGCCGGCCACCCGTCTGCAGACCTGTTGGGCCAAGTTACTGGACAAGCCGAACCGGGCTCGAATCTCGTAGTAGCAAAGGGATTGCAGTTTGACCGCATTGACGATCTTCTCCGGCGTGTTCTGGTTGACCCAATTCAAGGCTTGGCCAAAAGCCTCCAAAGTCGCGTCCAATTTGGCGGCTTGCGACTGGGACGCCTTGAGCTTGCAGGATACGGTCAGGACTTGGGTCATGGTTCTATCATAACTTCCGCATTCCTCCCGACACTGACCCTACGGGTACAGTGCGGGGCTCCTGCGATTTCTAGCTGAGAATCCGTTGAGCAGCGTTCAAAGGACTCCGTCTCGGCCTTGGGTCAACCAGTTGGTTTGAGTCAGCCTTAGTCTACCACCCCTGGGGTGAGCCACCCTTGGCTTGAGCAAGCTGTAGTGCAACCTGGCCAAAATGCCGCCAAATGGCCTCTGCCTGTGGCCCCACCTGGCGCAGAATCCAACCCTTACAGATGGGATCCGGAGACTTGACCAGCCAGTGTAGGGGCTCTGTCCCGCTGATGTGAACGGTCAGCCAAGTGGGTTCCGGCCAATCCCCCAGCAAGTACAGGGATCCCCAACAGAGATGGGATCCCAGCACTGACGCGGCGGAGACCTGCCGATGGGGAAAGTGCAGATCCATGTGTTCCTGCAGCCAGAGTTTTCTCCCCTCGGGGGAGGATGGGATCCCAGCAGTGACCCAAACTTGCAAGCAGTTGGCAAGATGTTCAAACTGCCAGCGTTCGTCCATGGCCAGCCGTCCGGCAGTCCAGATCTCGGCATAGGCCAGGCGGGCTGTGGGATCCAGTTCGATCTGCACCTGCTGGCGAAAGTCTGCCCCTGCCCCCGGAATGGTCGGGTAAGGGATCCAGATCAACTGGCTGGTGGGGGCCAGCTTGACCTTGACCTGTTGCCGAATCAAGCCGGGATGTAGCCGCATTGCCCCTTGGGTGCGAATTTCCAGCGCCGAGCCTGGCCCCAGCCCGATCTCGATCCGGTGGCGATCCCCACCCAGCAGGCCGCCGTTGGGGTTGCGCAGGTAGTACACAGGTGGCTCCCCAGGGGATCCCAGCCATTGCAAGGGAGCCTGAGAATACTCCCAAATGTGGGTATGGTCGCCTCGGCGGGTTGCCTTCAAGATGGCCTTACCGAAGTTCACAGGCGGCTCACCGAGGGGGGTCGGCCTTGATGGGGCGAAACAGCACCTCCCGCTCCAGCCAACTGAGAACCTGCTCCAGCCCCTCGCCCGTGCGCAGGTTGGTAAAGACAAAGGGCCTATCTCCCCGCATGCGACGGGCATCCCGTTCCATCACCCCCAAGTCTGCTCCCACATAGGGAGCCAGATCGATCTTGTTGATCACCAGCAGGTCGGAGCGGGTGATCCCCGGCCCGCCTTTGCGCGGGATCTTGTCCCCTTCGGCCACGTCGATGACGTAAATGCAGGCGTCCACCAGCTCCGGGCTGAAGGTAGCTGCCAAGTTGTCCCCCCCCCGATTCCACCAAGATGAGATCCAGGGGGCAAAAGCGGCGCTCCAGCTCCTGAATGGCGTCTAGGTTGAGGGAGGCATCTTCCCGAATGGCGGTGTGGGGGCAGCCGCCGGTCTCTACGCCAATGATCCGCTCTGCCTCCAGGGCCTTGGCCCGCACCAAAAACTCGGCATCCTCGCGGGTATAGATATCGTTGGTCACCACCGCCAAAGACAGGTGGTCCCGCAGCGCCAAGCAGAGCTTTTCCACCAAAGCGGTTTTTCCAGATCCCACCGGGCCGCCAATGCCAACCCGTACCGGCTGGGAAGTTTGCGCAACTTTGCCCGACATCGGATACCTGCTCCTCTTTTTGGGCATTCTAGAACCAGATGCTTGCAAGGGATCCGAGTATGGTTCGGCTTTTGGTGGCAACTGCTGTGGTGCTGGTGGGATTTTTGCTGGTTAACCGCCTCTATCGCAACCCGCTGAGTTCGGAGCCGAGACCAGAGCAAGCCAGCCCAGAAGCTGCCCAGCAAGGGATCCCTCAAGGTGGGCCGCTGCAGATTTACCAATCGCGGGATCAACTGCAGCAAACCCTCAACCAAGGGGCTACCGCCACCCAGCAGCGGGTGGAAGCCGTTGAGCAATCCTTGGGCAATCCTTGACAGGTTGCAAGCCCTGCAGGAGTGTCTGGAACGAAACCAAAAGACCAAGGCCCCCTTCTCAACGGGGGCCCCCTTCTCAACGGGAGAAGGGATCACTCACCAAGGCTGTGAATCCCCCTCAGGCTTGGGCGGATCCCCCAGACGCGCTAAAGTCGAGAATGCTGCAATTTTACAGACTGTCCATGCGGATCCCTCCTGTTACCCCAGAGAAAGCCGATAAGCAACTGCAAAAGGTTTACGAAAGCCTGGAAAAAACCTACGGCACCGCCCTGAACCCCTTGCAGGTGATGGCCCACAAGCCCCAACTGATGCGAGCCGTGATGAACCTGTACGGGGCGCTGCACACCCAAAACCCCAACTTGCCTGAAGAGCTGAAGGAGCTGGTCAGCATCCGCATTGCCCAAATCAACGGCTGCCGCCACTACTGCCTTCCCTACCACACCCTGCAGGCGCAAAAGTACGGAGCTACCCCGGCCAAAATTGCGGCGGTGGCCCAGGCCCGCACCAGCACCCTCTACACCGAAGCGGAGAAGCTGGCCATCGAGTACGCCGAGCGGATGACCGTGCCCAGCATGGTGGTCACCGATAGCTTCTTTGCCCAGCTAAAAGCCATTTGGTCAGATGAAGATCTGGTGGAGCTATCGGCTTGGATTGGCTTTATGAACTTCTGGACTAAGGTGATTGCCGCCCTAGATGTGCCTTTGGATCCCGTCTTTGCCGAGCAACTTCACGTCTCTTAGGTAGCGGCGGGCTCTCCTCTCCCAGAGGGAGAGGGGATGGGGGTGAGGGATCCCGCCCCCCAGCCTGCCTCTAGGCCCAGTCGTCTCGCGTGCTAAAGCTGCGGTCGTACACCTGGCCGCGGGCATGGATCTGGCGAGTCCGGGCGAACAGCTCTTCTTCGCTCAGGCCCCACTGTTCCAGGATTTGATCCAAATCCCGCTGCAGATCCCAGGCGCCGGGGAAACCGTGGTAACGGATGCGCAAACGGGCAACTTCCGCCAGTACCCAATCCGAGAGGGGCCTCTCCTGAGCCTGCACCATCAGCTCATCGAGCACAGCCCGGTCGGTGGCATACTGCGGATGTTGCTGCTCTCTCCGGGATGGGCCATTCGCGGGTGAACGGGATATAGCCATCGGTCTCCCTCCTTTTTCTCTCACTCTAGTTGAGTTCCCCTGGAGATTTTCAATATCGAGGATTGGGATCCTTGATGGCATGGGATCCCGAGAAGGCAGAAGAAAACCGCTATACTGCAAATGTTGCAGACCATGAACATTCTTCAGTTGCGGAGGCGGCGGCTATGCCCATGCCCATGATCGAGACCCGTACCGACCGGATGTTGCTCAACTTTGGGCCGCACCATCCCTCTATGCATGGGGTTTTGCGTTTGCTGGTCACCCTAGATGGTGAAAACATCGTCGATTGCGAACCGGTGATCGGCTACTTGCACCGCGGCATGGAGAAAATCGCCGAAAACCGCACGGTGGTGCAATACCTGCCCTACGTCTCCCGTTGGGACTACGGGGCCGGCATGTTTAACGAGGCCATTACCGTCAATGCCGTTGAGAAACTGGCCGGGATCAGCGTGCCCAGACGGGCCAGCTACCTGCGGGTGATCATGCTGGAGCTGACCCGCATCACCAACCACCTGCTTTGGTTTGGTCCCTTCTTGGCGGATTTGGGCGCCCAAACCCCCTTCCTCTACGCCATGCGGGAGCGGGAGTGGATCCTAGACTTGTTTGAAGCCGTCACCGGCATGCGCTTGATCAACAACAACTATTTCCGGGTGGGCGGCGTGGCGGTGGACTTGCCCTACGGCTGGACGGAAAAATGCCTAGACTTTTGCGAGTATTTCTTGCCCAAAGTGGATGAATACGAGCGGCTGGTTACCGACAACCCGATTTTCCGCCGGCGGCTGGAAGGGGTGGGAGCCATCTCCAAGCAAGACGCCATCAACTGGGGTCTGTCGGGTCCCATGCTGCGGGCCTGTGGCGTCAACTGGGATCTGCGCAAAGTGGATCACTACGAATGCTACGACGACTTCGACTGGGAGGTGGCCGTTTATCCCGAAGGGGATTGCCTAGCCCGCTATCGGGTGCGCATGAAAGAGATGCGCGAGTCCTGCAAGATCGTGCAGCAAGCGGTGAAGGCTCTGCCGGGCGGCCCCTTTGAAAACCTAGAAGCCAAGCGCATGCTGGAGGGGCCGAAGTCGGAGTGGAACAAAGGCGACTACCAGTTCATCAGCAAAAAGCCTTCGGCCAACTTCAAGATCCCCAAAGGGGAAGCCTACGTGCGGGTGGAGAGCGCCAAAGGAGAGCTGGGCATTTACATCGTGGGAGACGACAACGTTTGCCCCTGGCGCTGGAAGATCCGCCCCCCCGGCTTTGTCAATTTGCAGGTACTGCCTCAGCTCATTCGCGGCATGAAGGTAGCCGACATGATCGCCATCCTCGGCAGCATTGACATCATCATGGGCGAGGTGGATCGCTAGGAATCGCTAAGATACTTACGGAAAGCGAGGACAAAGGCGATGGCCTGGGCGATCTTGGTTCTGCCGCTGTTGATTGTGTCTGTCATTGCTGCGGTTATCGGCCCCAAGCAATGGGCTAAGTACCAAGAGGAAAGGCGCCGCCGCGCGGAAGAGCTATCTGATGCTCGCCTTCAGGCCATCATCCAGCAGGAGCTACGCCGCCGCAACCGTCCCCCTCAATCGGATCCCAACGGGAAAACTTAGCTACAGGGATCCCAAACCCTACCCAACCCGCCATCTCTAGGGAGCTACTCACCCCCATGACAAACGCTGGTATCGACCTACAACTTGGCTTCGAGACTGCCCTACAGAACCTAGGCTTGGGAGCAGGTGCAGCCCATGCCCTCTGGATGCCCCTGCCGATGTTGCTGCTGATCATCGCCGCCACCTTGGGGGTGATGGTCATGACCTGGCTGGAGCGCAAGATCTCGGCAGCAGCCCAACAGCGGATTGGCCCCAACATGGCCGGCCCTCAGGGGGTGCTGATCCCGATTGCCGATGGCATCAAGCTGCTGACCAAAGAAGATGTTCTGCCCATCTTGGCCGACCCAGTCTTGTTTACGCTGGGGCCGATATTGGTTTTCCTGCCCGTCTTTTTGTGCTACCTGGTGGTTCCCTTTGGCCAGAACCTATTGATCTCCAACATTGCCATTGGCGTGTTCTTCCTGATCGCCACCTCCAGCGTGCAACCCATCGGTTTGTTGATGTCGGGCTACGGCTCCAACAATAAGTACTCTTTGCTAGGGGGGCTACGCGCAGCGGCCCAGTCGATTAGCTACGAGCTGCCGTTGGCCCTGTCGGTGTTGGCCGTGGTGTTGATGAGCAACGGTCTGGACACGGTGGGGATCGTCGAACAGCAGAGTGGCCTGGGCATCTTGAGCTGGAATGTGTGGCGGCAGCCCATTGGCTTTGTGATTTTCTTGATCTCGGCTCTGGCGGAAACGGAGCGGATCCCGTTCGATTTGCCGGAAGCAGAAGAAGAGCTGGTGGCCGGTTACCAAACGGAGTACTCCGGCATGAAGTTTGCCCTGTTTTATCTGGGATCCTACGCCAACCTGCTGCTGGCTTCCCTCATTGCAGCGGTGCTGTACTTGGGGGGCTGGTCGTTCGTGGTGCCGGTGGAAACGATTGCTGCACTTGCCGGGATTCCTTTGGATAACCCTTTCTTGCAGATCGGCGCGGCGGCCTTGGGCATTGTCATGACGATGGTCAAAGCTTTTATCTTCATCTTCTTGGCCATCCTGCTGCGCTGGACCTTGCCACGGGTGCGCATTGACCAACTGCTGGACTTGGGGTGGAAGTTTTTGCTGCCTGTATCCTTTGTCAACTTGCTGCTGACGGCAGCCCTAAAACTCGCCTTCCCCTCCTTTTTTGGGGGTTGAATGAGAAGTAAACAGGCAAGAGAGGGAGAACAGAGGCCATGACGTTTCTCAAGCGTGTCAAAGAATATGTGGGTGATGCCTTTCGAGCCGCCAAGTACATCGGCCAAGGCATGGGAGTGGTTTTCGACCACATGGGCCGGCGCCCGGTAACCGTGCAATACCCCTTCGAAAAGCTGATCCCCTCTGAGCGCTTTCGGGGACGCATCCACTTCGAGTTCGATAAGTGTATTGCCTGCGAGATCTGCGTTCGGGTTTGCCCCATTGATCTGCCGGTGGTGGATTGGGCCTACAACCCAGAGCTGAAGAAAAAGGAGCTCTACAGCTACAGCATCGATTTTGGAGTGTGCATTTTCTGTGCCAATTGTGTGGAGTTTTGCCCCACCAATTGTCTCTCGGTAACCGAGGATTATGAGTTGGCTACTTACGACCGCCATGACCTCAACTACCACCAAGTGGCGATGGGCCGTCTGCCCTCTAAAGTTACCGAAGACCCGATGGTGACCCCCTTGCGAGAATTTGCCTATCTGCCCAAAGGGGTAATCGATCCCCACGACTTACCTGCCGGATCCCAGCGTGCCGGTAAACGACCCGAAGAGATTTTGGCGGAAATGCGCGCTGCCAAGGCAGCCAAAGAGAAGGAAGCCAAAGCTGCAGTGGAGTAGTCGGAACAGCCAACGGCCTAGATTGCTGGTGGAGAGACCTATCCCTAGGGGCAAAGAGAGTGTGAACTTACCCGCAGATTCCCCTGAGGCGGCTAACCCGCTAAAGGCTTGGGCGACAATTCCGCTCCTGCGAACTGTTTGCGAAGTGTTATGGTAAAGCGAATGGAAGCAGTTGACTGGGAGCAACGTTCAAACAGTTTCATCATAGGGTTCGGAAGAAAAAGAACAGGCAGCCGCCCCCTCTTACTAGGAAGGAGGCTAGAAGCACGGAGGCTAGCGAAGAACGCTGGCTGCAACTAGGGTTGTAGGTAGCCATCGCAAATCTCTAACAAGAAAACGAAATTAAGAGCCAAAGCTGCTTGCAAGGTTTGCCAACCCCCCTTCAGGGAAACCGAAAGGCAGGGTCACCCATATGGTAGGTACCCAAAGGGACATCAAAACCCGGCGGCAGGGCAACTGCTAAGTCTCCAGGGGAAGAAACGGCACAGAAATACCCACAGCATCCTCACATTTCAAAAGGGTAGCCTTCCACGCCTGAGAAACCTTGAGCCAAAGGAAAACCAATCGCCTAAACACAGACAAAAGCTAGTTTACGGGAATGCTAGGTCCAAGGTTGAAATAAGTCGTGCTGCCAGGGTTAGTTGTGTTGTCGAAGGTGCTAAGGGTGATGGTTCCCACTGTGATGGGCGCTGGGGAAGGGACAGCAGGGGTGATACGAACCTGACCGCCAAAGGGAAGGATAAACGGAGCCGGGAAGGTGACGACATCCCCAGACACCGATGTGGAAGTGGCAATAACTGTGCCGTCTGCCTGAGTAATAGTTACCGTTGCAGCTGCAGGTAAGCCAGGGATTGTGATCCTTGGGCCAGAAGGTATGGGCGTGGGTGTAGGCGTCGGGGTGGAAGGAGGCGTCGGCCTAAGTGTGGGCACGGGTGTAGGTGTCGGGGTGGGAGAAGGCGTCGGCCTAAGTGTGGGCACGGGTGTAGGCGTCGGGGTGGGAGAAGGCGTCGGCCTAAGTGTGGGCACGGGTGTAGGCGTCGGGGTGGGAGAAGGCGTTGGCTCAGGTGTGGGTGTGAAGAGTCCCACAGCAACTCTCTCAGCAAAGTTCCCCTGGAAGGCATTGCCGGCTAGGTAGGCTGCAATCACCACATCTGGGGTGCCGGGGGCCGCTTGAATTGCTATCCCTCTGCCCTCGCCCCGAGCCAGAAATGTATTTCCAGAAAGGGTACGGGCTTGTGTTCCTTGCAAGATGCGAATGCCGACGCTCCCGGCTATCCCACCCACGCCGATCCTGTTGGATTGAATGGATGGAATTGAGCCTGCCCCATCCAGTTGAATCCCGGTAGTGCCGCTCCTACCTGCTTGCCGAGCCTGCAGCACTAAGCCAGCCCCAGCGGTAGGTGGATCCCCTTCGATTTGGTTGTTGCGGAAGATCCCGCCGGAGTTGTCGCTGTAGCGAACAGCCAAAGTCCCTAAAGCTTGTAAGAGAATCGTGTTGTTCTCGAGGGTTGGGTTACTTCCTGGTGTTGTGCCTATGCCCACCCCGCCTGTTTTGCTAACGATTGACGAAATGCCGCTGACTCGACTGTTTCCGGAGATCTGCACACAGGGATCCAAAAATTGCTGGCACAAGATCTGGGCTAACTGACCCAAGGCCCCCTCCAGAACTGCAGCATTGCCGTTGACCAAGATGTTGGAGCGGGGGTCGTTGAGGGTGACCTTGCTCGGCTGAAAGGTGCCACCGTTGACCTGAATCTTTCCACCTTCCAACACGACCTCTACCCCTTGCAGGCTAGTTTGGCCGGCTACAATCACGTCAAAGAGCCCGGTCAGGATCTCATAGGCGGTGGAGCTGGTGATGCGAATGCGACCGCCGTTGGTGCCATCGCCGCCATCCAGGGCCAGGTTGCTTTGCAAAGTTTCCCTGCCCGTCCCCAAAATCTCGATCAGCACCTCCAGGCCGGCTGTGGCAGTCTGAAGTCGCTGCGCCTCTGCAACTGCGTCTGCCAGTTTGGTAAAGGGGCCACTGGCCGGATCCACTCTCAGGATGATGGGCCCGCCACCTGGCGGAGGAAGAGGTGGAGAACTGCCGCCGCCACCCCCACAGCCGAGGGCAACCCCCGCCAACAGAGGCAGCAAGGCTGAACAGATCCCCCAACCAGACTTGGATACTTGGCCAAGCATAGGTGGAAAGCTCCTTACAAGCGCTTAGCGGTTAAGGTTGTTACAGCAACAAACAAGAGCAACAAACAACTGCCACGAGGTCAAAGTGCAGATGGCCAAGTTGCGATCCAATGCCCTCAGCAAAAGCATCCTCTGATGGATCCTCTGTTTAGTCAAGGCTTCGCCAGGGATCCGCAATCAATCGGCAACAAAAATCTCAAAAATCTAGCGCTCTTCAGGTACTTCGAGGGTTCCGGCGAGGATGTCTTGCTTCACCGCTTCCACAGCAGCCACCAAATCCGCTGAGAGCAAGGCTTGGTTGTATTCATCCAGGGCATAGCCCACACCCTCGTTCTCCAGGCCAAAGGTTTGAATGCCGCCGACAAAGTTGCCTTAAAGTTGCCTTCCACCACGCTGCGAATCACTTCATAGGTGGCCATATCCACCCGCTTCAGCATCGAGGTGAGACCGTGGTTGAGGGTGGCAGGGTTGTTATCGGTATCCCCCAGGTAGTTTTGGTTAGCATCCACACCGATAAAGAACAGCGGACGGGTATCTCCGCTGCAGATGCTGGCATAATCGGCGGGTTTGGGCACTTCCGCAAAGGGATCTCGAATGAAACTCACCCCGGCGGGCAGCCCTGTAGGATGCTGTTGGGCCAGAGCAGCCCAAAGAGCAGCGAGGTAACATCATCTCCCGCCGTATCCGTGTCGATCAAAAAGCGTTGCACAGCCATACCCAGGCTAAGCCCAAATCAGGGTGACATCTTAACCTTTGCGGGCAGTCTCAGGGCAGCTGCTGAGCCGGTGTATCTTGAAAAGGGATCCCTGTAGACCAGAGTTGGCGATGTCCTTCTCCATTCGCTCCATTACACCACAACAGATGGCCCAATACCTACAGGATCCCGAGGCCGGCCCTCTGCAATTGATCGATGTGCGGGAACCGGCAGAGCTGGAGCTGGTGAATTTAAATGCCCTGGGCTTTCGCAACTACCCCTTGAGCCAGTACGAGGAATGGAGGGAACGGATCCTCACAGAGCTGGATCCAGATCAGCCAACTTTTGTGCTCTGTCATCATGGCCTCCGCTCTGCTCAGATGAGCCGGTGGTTACAGGCCAACGGGTTCACTCAGGTTCATAACATCAGCGGCGGCATTCACGCTTGGGCTTGTGAGGTGGATCCCTCCCTGCCCACCTATTGAGGTCACGGGCAAACCAGCACCATGTTCCCCATTCTTCATCTGCAGGGGGATCCCCAACAACGAGGCCAACAGTATGGATCCCAGGCGGCCCAACTCATTCGCCACAGCATTGCTAGTTACGCCCGCCAATTTGCCTACCGCTGTGGTCTCACCTGGCAGCAGGCCCAGACCCAAGCAGAGGGATCCCTGCCCTGGCTAGAGCGCCACGTGCCCCACCTGCTGGAAGAAATCCAAGGCATTGCCGCGGGGAGTGGCTTCCGTTTTGCCGAGATTCTGGCCCTCAATTTGCGCACCGAAATTTTATCCAGATCGGTTGTCGGTGGATCCCATCCCGACTGCGCCGCTGCTCTGGAACACAATCTCCAAAACGGAGTACCCCAGCACCCACCGGATCCTGCTCATGAATGCAAGGCAATGGAGAAACTCATCGATCCAAACCCAGCCAAGTCAGATGGGGGAGAATGTACTACCCTAGCGGCCTTGCCCCAGGCTACCTCCACCCACCACACCTACTTGGCCCAAACCTGGGATTGGCTTGGGGAGCAGCGCAGGGCCTGTGTGCTGTTGTGCGTTCACTCCGATACCCACCCTGCCTACCTCACCCTGACCGAAGCTGGGATCCTGGCCAAAATTGGCCTCAATCAAGCAGGGTTGGCCGTAGCCCTCAACCTCTTGCGCTCTACCCTAGATGGGCAAACCGAGGGAATGCCGGTGCATTTGCTATTGCGCTTGTTGTTGGAGTGTGAGGAGTGGCAGCAAGCTGTGGAGAGGGTGGGATCCTACCCCTACACCGCCTCCTCTTGTGTCAGCGTTGCGGGTACCGCAGGACAGGCGGTAGGCCTACAGCCCGCTAAGGCGACCAGCTTTGAAATCAGTCCACGAGGAATTGGCCTGCATCTCCCTCAAGGAGGGATCCTCGCCCACACCAATCATTTCCTGGATCCGGCCTTGCGAGAAGATGAGCTGCCCCCCCATATAGGATCCTCCACAAGGCTAGAACGGGCCTATCATTTGCTTCGCCAGAGTGCTCAAACGGGAACCCTAGACGCGATCGCTCTTCAAAAAATCCTACAGGACCGGACGAATGCCCCCCACTGCATCTGCCGCTATCCGGATCCCCATCTGCCCGCCTGGGATCGCACCGAAAGCGTAGCGGCTGTGGTGATGGATTTGAACCGGCAAATCTTACACCTGGCCCCCAACATTCCCGATCACGTGGAGTTTGTACCGATTTCCGGGATTTTCTAGGTTTGGGAGATGCAGTAGGATCGAGCTGAAGAGAGAGGAGGGGCAGGCGATCGCGTCCTTGCTGTCGCCACCAGACAGCGGGATGAGGAAAGTCCGGGCTTTCAGAAGAACACACCGCTGGGGAAAGCCCAGTGCGGGTAACCGCGAGGATAGTGCCACAGAAACATACCGCCGATGGCTGGGATCCCAGCACAGGTAAGGGTGCAAAGGTGGGGTAAGAGCCCACCAGCAACGTCGTGAGGCGTTGGCTCGGTAAACCCCGGTGGAAAGCAAGGCCGCAGCCGCAGGACTATGGCTGTTCTTCGCCCCTGTCGGTTGCATCGAGGTCACGGTACCCAAAGTGGGGAAGGGTGCTCTCGATGGTGGTGAGCCGCTAGAGGGTGATGGTAACATCACTCCCAGATAGATGATCGCCAGTGCAACTCTGCACTACAGAACCCGGCTTACAACCTCCTCTCTTTTCTACTTGCACATCTACCTGTTTGCACATCTATTTGCACACAGAGAGAGTTTGTTCCGAGCTCACGGGAGTTCTGCAGGTTGCCGGGATCCCTGTGGTCTGGGGCTATTTATTGGCCGTAGTCAGTGTGTCGTTGGGAGAAGCTGTATCGCATGCCCACCTAGGGCACTTGGAGAGCCTTGTCCAATTGTGGGTGGCTGCGCTACGGCGTAGGTTCTGTCATTCTGGTCACGCCTGCCATCCACAGCTCCACGCAGGCTTGCAGAAGGGGGGGGATCCTGGCGGTTTCGGCGCCTTTCTCTGATTTTTTAGATTTTTCATCCGATAGCTGCCCCTCAACAGAGGGCTCGGTTCCGTCGGCGCCAACGGAAGGCAACTCGGCAGTTACCGCCAGCATTGCTGCTCCCAAAATCATTACATGCAAAACCCCAACGGCTGCATAAAGGCGATCCGGCTCGACAGATTGCAACTCAGAGTTGGGAAATCGCCGCAAATACTCTGTCAGCTGTTCTTGGGCCTGAGAAAAACCCATCCGCAAGGCGCGACGATGCTCCTCAGAATAAAGACCGGCCTCCCCGACCAGGGAGCGCACCAGCTCAGGATTGTCGGCCAAAGCCCGAAAACAGGTGTGGACGTAGCGCAGGAGAATGGCTTGTAACCCAGAGCCTTGAGAGGGGGCGGGATCCGCCTTCAGGGGCAGATCGGCTATGCCGGAAAAGACCCCCAGCTCCCCAAATACGGCCAGGAGTAACCCTTGCTTGGTGCCGAAGTGCCGAAACAGGGTGACCTCATTCACTCCGGCCAAATCCGCAATTTGACGGGTGGTGGTCTGGGTGATGCCCTGACGAACGAACAGCTCCCGAGCCGCATTCAGCAGCCTTTGCCGAGAAGAAGGACGTGCCATAGTGAGGAGAAAACCTGAAGAATTGCGGCGGGCTGCAAGTGACGCTTGCATTTACGGTGGAATACCGCTAGGCTTAATGTCAAGCGAGAGGATGTCGGCAGCGTTGCCTCTGCTCCTCTTCTTCCTGTGTAGCCAAGTTCATCACAGCGGAGCACATAGCAAGTCACCGCTGGCTATGGCGGTGTCTTCAGGGGCTTGACTCCGTTTTCACGTTGGGCCGCTGTTATCCGGCGGCCTTAACTTGGGCTTTGTGTTTTGGCTCTTTCCTAGTCAGTCTAGTCTACTTCTTCTTCTGAGGTTTTGTGGGTTCATGACCACTTCTTTTTCTCGCCAATCGCTGAATCATCCCGCTCCGCTCAATCGGCCCGAGCCCCAAGAGTCCTTTCGGTTTGCTTGGGAACATGTGCTCTTCTTTGCCATTTTTCACGTGGTGGCCCTGGTGGGAGGCATTTTCTTCTTCTCCTGGCCTGCTCTGGGGGTAGCCCTGTTTCTCCACTGGTGTTTCGGTAGCTTGGGCATCTGCTTGGGGTACCACCGCCTGCTCAGCCATCGTAGTTTCCAGGTGCCCAAGTGGCTGGAATATGTCTTCACAACTCTCGGTGCCCTGGCCGTTCAAGGGGGGCCGATCTTTTGGGTGGGTGGCCACCGTCAGCATCACGCCTTCACCGAAGATGAGGAGAGGGATCCCTATTCTGCTCGTAAGGGCTTTTGGTGGAGCCATGTGCTCTGGCTGATCTACCACCGCGAAGAATTTTTTAACCCTGAGAAGTATTTTGCCTTTGCGCCCGACTTGGCTCGGGATCCCTTCTACCGCTGGCTGGATAGGTATGCTCTGCTTTTGCAACTGCCGTTGGCTGCAATACTCTACCTGCTGGGGGGCTGGTCATTCGTCGTGTACGGTATCTTTGTGCGGACAGTGCTGCTGCTGCATTGCACCTGGTTAATCAACTCGGCCAGCCACTTCTGGGGTTACCGGACTTTCGAGAGCAACGACAATGCCCGTAACCTTTGGTGGGCGGCCATTCTAACCTATGGTGAAGGCTGGCACAACAACCATCATGCCGACCCGAAGTGCGTTAAGGCCGGTTTGCGTTGGTGGGAGATCGACATGACCTACTGGGCCATTTGGCTGTTGGCGAGATTGGGCCTGGCTCGTAAGCTGCACCTGCCTGCCCAAGGCCAAGCTGCTCGCTGAACTGGTTTTTCCCAGACCTTGCAGAGGAATCATCCGGGGATCCCTATCCCTGGGGATCCCTTTTGGGTTGCAGAGAGAGCTAGTCTTCTAAGGGGCTATACTGCCACGCTCCATAGTGGTCAAGAATACGCTTAATTTGTTCTATGTCGGCATCGGGTTCTTGATGAATATGCAATGCCTCTATTTGGCTGTCTTGGTAGCGAAAGGTGGAGTTTTTTTTCCACTCTAGCTCCGTTTCTACCCCTGAAACACAAGCCAAATGGGCAGCCAATTCCCGATAAACCATCAGGGGCATAGAATCGTAGCGAACAGCGTAGCGTTTCAGCTTGGGGACGCTCACGTATGACAACCCAATCAACGTAGCTCAAAACAACTCAAGTATAGTCACTTCAAGTTAGATTAAGACGCTTCCTAACTACTCCGCGGTGTCGCCCAAATGCTCCGCATCACTTCCGCGAGCCCCCCAATCCCTCTCCCTAAGAGAGAGAAGAGCTAGGAAGCACTGCAACGGAACAGTTTCATTCCTCATTGAAATGACTATAACTTCTGGGCAATACAGTCACCAAAACCCCCCCGCTCAACACTCTTTAGCTGGACACTTGACCGGCAAAATGGGATGGGACTAAGCAATTTTGTCATCGACCAAAGTGCAGCAGTTTACCTGATCCAGGCAAATCTTTCCCCATTGCAAGGCCCAGCGTACTAAGGCCACCCGATTTGCCGTTCGGGTCTTGCTCAAAATGTTGCTAATGTGATTGTCAACGGTGCGCTTGCTGATCTCTAGGCGTTCCGCGATGTCCTGATTGGTCAGTCCTGCTGCAATCAACTCAATGACCTGCAGCTCCCGTTCGGACAACAAGTCTGCGGAATGATAGTCAGTACCCATTCCGAATGCCTGCTTAAGATGAACTGTAAAGATTACCTACCCCAATTCTAGGGGATCACCCCTGAGATGGATAGCCCTGCAGCAGGGAAATCTTGAGCGATTCTCGGCCAGACTCCGGCTGCAGGCCACTGATGCGAGCGTTTTCGGATAGGCTTCACAAGGGATCCAAGTGCTTCCGGGGCAGTTCCACCTGAACCCACAGCCCACCGGTTTGTGGGTGATTGCGCAGTTGGATGGTGCCCCCGTGAACTTCGACAATTTGTCGCACAATTGCCAGCCCTAGGCCGGTTCCGCCTTTGCTGCGGGCCCGCGCAGTGTCGGTGCGGTAAAAGGGCTGAAAGACCAACTCAAATTGATCTTCTGGCAGGCCGGGGCCGTGGTCGTACACCTCTAACTGCACCTGGGATCCCTGCTCCGAAAGCACCACATGGATAGGAGAGTCGGGCTTGCCATACTTGACGGCGTTGTCCAAGAGATTGAGGATGAGGCGGTATAGGCGTTGCTCATCTCCCCAGAGGTAAATCTGGGACAATCCGCTCAGGTGCAGTTCCTGGTGTCGAGGCTTGGCCAACGGCTCTACACTTTGCCAGGCTTCCTGCACCAGACTTGCCAGATCCACCCAGCGCCACTGAGAGCGGGATGCGGCTCCCAAATTGAGGGCGCTGAGTTCGAGCAAGTCTTGAACCAAATGGCTCAGGCGCAGAGTTTCATTTAGCAATCGTTCCACCCAGACTGCTTGAGCGGCATCGACCCGGCTTTGTAAAGTTTCGGCCAGCAAGCGAATGGAGGTGAGGGGGGTTTTCAGCTCGTGAGCCACATCCGAAGCCCAGCGATCCCGCTGTTGGGCCAGCATTTTTGCTTCCAGCCGGTCTTCTAAAAAAATGGCCACGTGCGCTTGCGGCAGGAGCAACCCCCAAGCCCGCAGCGGAATCGGTTTGCCATCCCCACCGGAAGGGTAGAAAATCCATTCGCGACTTTGGACAGGAGCAGCGGTCTCCTGTCGGCGGGTAGCCTCGATGAGCTGATCCAACTCATAGGAGCGCACCCATTCCAGCAAGAGCTTGATGCCCGGCTGCCATTGGCTGATGCGCAGCAGGCGCTGGGCGGTAGGATTGCACTCCAGCACCACGTTGTTTTCGTCTACCCGCAGATATCCCCAAGGGAGCCGCTGACTCAGGTATTGCCAGTTTTGCAGTTGCTGTTTTTGGTTGGCCCAATCCAGATCTTGTTGGCGAAGATAACGGCTGAGCAAGCTGAGCATCTGTTCCAGGGAGTGGAGGGGCATGGCCAGATGCACCAGGGATCCCAACCGCTGCAATTCGCGTCTGAAACGGCGCCGAGTCTGCCACAGCAGGAGCAACGTGCAAAGCAAACCGATTCCCAACCCGATCAGGATCCCGGCTTCCAGTCCCATGTTCCCACCACCTTTGCTGCCATTGTCGCTCAGGGAAGCAAGAGTGGAGGCGAAAGCCCGGTTGCCGGCCTCTTATCGACGATGTACGAGGGTGGTACTGGCTTGGTCGGTGGGCACAAGCAAGATCTCGCTGATGTTCACGTGGGGGGGACGGGTTGCCGCAAACACCACCACCTCGGCCACATCCATCGCCGTCAAGGGGGTGAGGCCCTGATACACTGCTGCCGCACGGGCGCGATCCCCACGGAAGCGCACTTGGCTGAACTCGGTTTCCACCAGGCCCGGCTGAATCTCGGTGACGCGAATGGGGGTGCCCAGTAAATCCAGCTTCAGCCCCTCGGAGATGGCCCGCACGGCGGCCTTAGAAGCGCAATACACAGCGCCACCTGGGTAGGTCTGCCGACCGGCAATGGAGCCGATGTTCACCACATGGCCTCGACCTCGCTCCACCATGCCGGGCAAAACGGCGCGGGTAACATAGAGCAACCCCTTGAGGTTGGTATCGATCATCTCTTCCCAGTCTTGCAAGGCCCCCATGTGGAGCTTGTCCAAGCCACGACTTAAACCTGCATTGTTGACCAAGATGTCGATGTTGGCCCACGGCGAGGGCAAAGATTGAAGCGCCTGCTGCACGGCTGCCCCATCCCGCACATCCAAAGCCAGCAGGTAGGAAGGAGTGCCGTAAGCCTGCTGCAATTCCCCAGCCAGTTCCTGCAGCCGATCCTGACGGCGGGCCACCAGAATCAGGCGGGCTCCAGAACGGGCAAAAAGGGTGGCACAAGCGGCCCCAATGCCGCTACTGGCTCCGGTGATGAGCACGATGGAGTTTTCAAGCATCATTTGCTAATTCAAATGCTGTGATTTCAGTTGGGTTGAGTCGGAGAAAAATGGACAGCTACCTTCAGCTTCCTCGTCAGTTCGAGGCTACAGCCATTCTAGAGTTCGAGCCACTTCCCCAGGGGGGAGCCTGGGATCCAGCAAACGAATCGTTTCTCTGCCGTTCGGTAGCGACCCTACCGCTCCCTGCAAGAGCCTAAAGAGAGCGCTCCAGCAGCTTGACGCAAGCATACAGAGTATCCAAATGGGGAGTGGGCACCCCCACCAAACGCCCCAACTCGGTGATGGCTCCCACAATGGCCTCGATCTCCGTCCGTCGCCCCAGCTCAATATCCTGCAGCATCGAGGTGCGATGGGATCCCACGCGGGCTGCATCTTCTAGCCGCTCTTCCAAAGAGACCGGCAGCCGGATCCCTAGAGCTTGAGCTACAGCCTCAACTTCCTGCATCACCGACCGAACCAAAGCACGGGTGGGTGGGTATTGGGCAATTTCATCTTGAGCAGCCCGGGTGAGGGCGCTGATGGGATTGAAGGCGGCATTGCCCCACAGTTTCTGCCAGATCTCGGCCCGAATCTGCGAGGTGAGGGTGGTGGAAAGCTGCGCCTGTTCAAAGATGGCGGCCAAGGACTGCAGCCGTCCTGACAGGGATCCATCCGGCTCCCCCAGAATGTAGCGCCCACCCCCTGTGTGCAAGACCACTCCTGGCTCTGCCAACTGCACGGCAATGTACACCACACAGCCAATCACCCGCTCTATCGGCAAATGAGCAGCGATAACCCCTTCTGGATCCACGGAAGTCAGGGAATGCCCCTCAAACTCGCCCCCATGCCGGTAAAAGTACCACCAGGGGATACCATTCTGGGCAATCACAATGGGGGTGTCGGGGCCACACAGGGATCCCAGTCGAGGGGCAAGCTGCGGCAAGCTGTGGGCCTTGACCGTCACTATCAGCCAGTCCTGTGGGCCCAGGGCAGCCGGGTCGTCGGTGGCCGTCAAGTGCTCCACCCAGGTTTGGGAGGGATCCCCCTGCCGGATGAGCTTCAGACCTTGGGTGCGGATGGCCTGCAGGTGAGCTCCACGGGCCACGACACTGACGGGAAAGCCAGACCGAGCCAGGCATATGGCCAAGTGACTTCCCACCGCCCCGGCGCCAACGATACAAATCTTCATGAGTCTATCATCTTTCCGCCACCCACCTCATATCCAGGTGGCCAATTGACATGGAATTGACATGGAGCTGTAACAAGGCCCGATACCGGGCCCGGGAGAAATCCTCGACAGCTTTACTCTGCCCCCCCTTGGGTCACCCTTAGGATCCCATATCCAAGTGCCACGCCCACCAGGGTCAGCACAATGCAGAGTCCAGCAATGGTGAAGATCTCGCCAGCCATAGATTCAGCTTCCTCGCAAATGGGATACATCGCCTTCTCAGGATATCGGATCCCAAGCCCTGGCCTTCACTCCAAGGGTGTAGCGGCCCAAACCCAACTCCTCGAAAAACAGTCGTTCTCCCAGACTTGATGAGATCCGGCTATCCGCCTCTATAATGAAAGCAATTTACAAGTCTTTACCGGCATAGGCTAAATTGTAATGCCTACAGCCGTAAAGCTTGTTTGGTGGCTCTCGAATGGCCCGTTGGGCCTCGCGAGTTGTGGAAACGGTTCTAAGTAGGGTCTTGAAGCGCTAGGGATCCTGACTTAACGGGAAACTCCTGAGCAGTTCTTGCCAAAGAGCCGTTCAAGGAAACTGAGGCAAAAGACCCAGGAGTTGAGTCTTTATACCTAGGCTCCGCTCCTGCTTCGAAGAAGCAAACTTTGTAGTTTCATTAATGTCCTCATTCATTTAGATGTCTTTAAGGAGTAGTTCAGATGACCATAGCGGTAGGGCGCGTGCGTCAGGAGCGAGGATGGTTCGACATCGTCGATGACTGGCTCAAGCGCGACAGATTCGTGTTTATCGGCTG
>NZ_JBSSAG010000017.1:0-58096 GCF_054058395.1 Thermostichus sp. OS-CIW-26
CGCCTGAAATTCCGAAACTTAGCTGTCCTCTGGGTCAGCTAGGGATTGGGATAAAGCCCGCACCCTGCGCATAGCGCGGGTGTCGGGTAGTTTACGCTTCCTGCTCAATACAATAAAGGGCCTGCAAGCCAGCAGACCCAAGGAAAAGCCAAAAGGCGGTAAGTTGAGGTCTCTTAGATCAGGCCCAGCCAGGAAGCAACGCCTTGGCCCGTCACCGCTTCGATGACAATGGCCAACACGAAGCCAATCATGGCAGCCCGACCGTTGAGGCGCTCTGCATACTCATTAAAGCCAAACTTGGGCTCAGACAAATTGGGATTAGACATGAGAACCTCCAGGGTAAATGGGAACGACAGGGAGTGGGATCCGTAAAGAACGAAAACGAGAACGGCACTT
This sequence comes from Thermostichus sp. OS-CIW-26, assembly GCF_054058395.1. Classification (NCBI taxonomy): domain Bacteria; kingdom Bacillati; phylum Cyanobacteriota; class Cyanophyceae; order Thermostichales; family Thermostichaceae; genus Thermostichus; species Thermostichus sp. OS-CIW-26. The sequence continues at coordinate 397 of NZ_JBSSAG010000017.1, forward strand.
GACCTTCAGTATAGTTTGCATTTCTTCATGATCGCAAGCAAGGTGGTCACCCGCTGCCAATGGCGGCGATGATCTGCCGCGCCAGGGGAATGGCCGCCTCATAGGCTTTGCCCTGATGCAGGTGCAGCACCAGCGTCCAGTTGGGATCCGGCAGGGGCCAAAAGGCCAGCAACCAGGCTTGAAAATCTTCTGCCCAGAGAATTGGTCGTCCTCGTCGTTGAGGATTGAGGATGGTGCCAGACTTGGCTGCCACTGGGATCCCTTCTGGGGCAATGCCGCGACAGGTGCCCGCTGTTGCCGCCAGGCTCATGCCAGCATGGAGAGCCTCCCAAATCCACTCCGGTAAAGAGAGGGCAGGCAGAGAGACCTCGCCAGAAAGGGGTACACCTCGGCGGGCAATCACGCCCCCATAAACCAACAGCTCCCAGGGATCCACCGGCCCAGCCAGACCGGTCGCCAAGAGCGGAGCCGGAGTTGTATTCTGCACACTCCCTAGGCCGAAGCGCCGCAGCCACTCCACCAGGGTATCGGCCCCCAGCTCCCAGCCCAACTGGTAAAAATGCACGTTGCAAGAGTGGGCCAGGGCCTGGCGCAAGTTCAAAGCCCCATGGCCGCGGGGATCCCAGCAGGGTAGGCGGCCCAACCCCAGTTGCGGCGGCGGATCCCACCAACCCGGACAGTGGATCAAGCGCTCCCCAGAGCTGATCCCAGTCTGCAGAGCAGCGGCGGCAACGGCGCATTTGACGGTTGAGCCAGGGCTGGCCCTGATTCTGGAAGCCTGCTCCGGCTGCCAAACCCTTGTTAAACGACCGGTGTTCAGGTTGAGGACGGCAGCAAAATCGCGCGGATGGGGCAGCCCTGCAGATTTCCCCTGCAAGCCCCAGGTCAAAGCAGAACCCAACAGCCAGGCTCCACAGGTGCGACGGTTCATCTGCTGTCGGCCCCGAAAACCCAGGAAGACACGGGCGGATCCCTGTTACAAAAATTCGGAAATCGCAGCCTTCTCACGGACTAGGGTAATCTGAGTTCAGGTCAATGGAGATAACCCTCATGGCAATTCAGCGTGGTGCCAAAGTCCGTGTGCTGCGGAAAGAATCCTACTGGTACCGGGATGTGGGAACGGTTGCGGCGGTGGATACCAGCGGCATTCTCTACCCGGTGATCGTCCGCTTTGACAAGATCAACTACTACAACATCAACACCAACAACTTCCGCGAAGATGAACTGGAAGTGTTGGAAGCTCCCAAAGCCAAGGCCAAAGCTGCGGCCAGCTAAGCCAAAGTTCTGATGCCGGGGACTGTGTTCTTGAGCAAGTCGTTCTGTGCCTGAACTGCCGGAAGTTGAAACAGTTCGGCAAGATTTGCAACGCCTCACCTTGGGGCCGCGGATACTTGCGGTGGAGGTGCTCCTGGCCCGCACCATTGCCTACCCTGCAGGGGAGATGTTTGGGCGGAGCTTGATTGGCACCCGTTTTACCCAGTGGCAGCGGCGAGGAAAGTATCTCCTGGGATCCCTGGATTCGAGAGCTGTTCTGGGCGTGCATCTGCGCATGACCGGGCAGTTGCTCTGGGTGCAGGGATCCACCCCTTTATCAGCTCACACTCGTGTTCGTTTGGCCTTCGAGGAAGGGTGGGACTTGCGCTTTGTGGATCAGCGCACCTTTGGCCAGATGTGGCTGGTGCCTGCCGGTGTTGAGCTGGAGGCGGTGATCCCCACCCTGCAGACTTTGGGGCCGGAGCCCTTTTCGCCAGCTTTTTCTGAGGCCTATTTCCAGGCTGCCCTGCAGAAGAGCCGCCGTCTTATTAAAACCGCGCTGCTGGATCAATCGCTGGTAGCCGGGGTGGGCAACATTTACGCCGACGAAGCCCTGTTTCTGAGCGGCATTCACCCTTTGACGCCAGCAGTTCAGCTTTCGGATGTGGCCAAGGCACGCCTGCGAGAAGCTTTGATCGAGGTGTTACGGGCCGGGCTGGAGCAGCGGGGCACCACCTTGCGGGATTACCGGGATCTGCGTGGGCTCAACGGCAACTATCAAGGGCAAGCGTGGGTGTACGGTCGGGAAGGGGATCCCTGTCGCCTCTGTGGCACCCCAATTCAGCGGATGAAGCTGGCAGGTCGGTCGGCCCACTTTTGCCCCCACTGCCAGCCACTCAAAACCCCCCTCTCCCTTGGGGAGAGGGGTTGGGGGTGAGGGGGAGCGCTTGGGCTCCGGAGCAGCTACCATCGCCAGTGCAGGGGATCCGGTGAAAAGAATGGCATGGCTCCGGTTCACAAAGCTCTGGGGTGGGGCGAGTTTGCTCGGCTGGGTGGTCTTCCCAGGGGCTTCGGCCTTTGCCCAACTGGAGTTGGATGCCCAACTGGGCCGCTCCCAAATTGTTTTTCCCAGCAAAGATTGCCCCGCCTGCGACCTGACGGGGGCAGAACTGCCGGGAGCTGACCTCAGGGGGGCCAACCTAAAAGAAGCGATCCTCAGACAGGCCAATCTCCAAGCTGCCGACCTCTCCCAAGCGATCCTCAACTTGGCCGATTTGAGAGGGGCCAACCTGAGCGGCTCGGATCAAGCGGGGGCCTTCTTGTGGGAAGCCGATCTGGCGCAGGCCAACCTGCAGCAGACAGATCTGACGGGTGCCAATCTGCAGGTGGCCAACTTAAGCGGGGCCGACTTGCGTCGAGCCATCCTCACCGGCGCCGACCTCACAGGGGCCAAGTTACACAATGCCGATCTGCGGGGGGCCGACCTGCGAGGCGCTTTTCTGGAGGGGGCGGATCTGACCGGCGCCCTGTACAATGCCCAAACCCGGCTGGATCCCACCTTTGACCCCCAGGCCCGCGGCATGGTCTTGGTGAAGCCATAACCCCCCTCTCCCCAAGGGAGAGGGGCTGGGGGTGAGGGCGCTTTATTTGGGATCCCCCCTTTGGGCAGATTAAAACCAGCACCCCCTCGGCTGGGATCCCCTGCCATGACTTCCCCTGTCCGCGTTCTCATTGCCGACGATCATCCCCTCTTCCGGCTGGGGCTGAAGTTTGCCCTGCAAGCCCAAGGATTTGAGGTGGTGGCCGAAGCCGAGACGGGATCCCAGGCCGTCAACTGTTGTCGCAGTTGTGCCGTCGATGTGGCCATTTTGGATGTGCGCATGCCGGATGGGGATGGGATCGCCGCCTGCCAGCAAATCACCGAGCTGGGCCTGCCGGTGGTGGTGGTGATGATGACCACCTTTCAGGAGCCGGGTCTGATTGAGGCAGCCCGCCGCGCCGGGGCCAAAGGCTACCTTTCCAAAGAGACCGACCCGGCGGAATTGGCCCGCGTCATCCGTCAGATTTTGTCCAACCCCGAACGAGACTGGCTGCCTGCCCGACAGGAGCTGCCCAAGCTCACCCCCCGCGAGCTGTGTGTGCTGCAACTGATGAAAGAGGGCTTGGCCAACAAACAGATCGCCCGCCGTCTGGGCCTGAGCATCGAAACCGTCAAAGAATACGCCAGCACCGCCTACCGCAAGCTGGATGCCAGCGACCGCGTCACCGCCCTGCTCAAAGCACAGCAACTGGGGATCTTGTGAATTGGAGAAAGGGCTTGGGGATTCCCCCCAGAGGTGGGGATTTGCGGCGGCCATGATCACCGCCATACTGTTGCTAGCTTGGCATCTTGACAGGGATCCCCTGGGTGCTGCCTTCCCCTTCACGTTGTCCGAGATACGGTATGTCTGCTCCTTCCACGCTGCTGCTCAAGCTCACCCTGCGCTTGCTCGCCTCTTTGAAAGCACGGGTGGATCGGCGCAAGATTCGCGAGCGGGGCTTCGTCCTGCCGGTGGCTGTTTTGATCGTGCTGGTCTTGAGCTTGGTGACGGTGGGGCTGCTGACCCGCTCTACCCAGCGCACCATCCAAACCCAGGTGGAACGGGCGGAGCTGACCATCAGCCGGCAACTGAATGCTGCCATCGACCGGGCCAGGGCCAAGATCGACAACCTGATTCGGGATCGCCGCCTGCCCGCAAGCAACCCCACCGATGCCCAATTGGTTGAGGCTTTGATTAACGATGGGGCGGGAGAGCTGATCCCGCGGGATGAGAACGATCCCTACATCCTCCCCGATGAAACCCAGTTCGTAATTACAACCAACATCGAGGTAGAGGATCCCAACAACCCCGGGCAAACCCTGCCCGTGCCGGTGCGGGCGCCGGCCTGGTGGTTTTTGGTGGACACCGACAACAACGGCGTCAACGACTCCGTAACTGCCTACACCATTCTCAACACCCGTCGGGCCGGCGGCAGGGACTTTGAGGACAGCCGGCTAACGGATACGGAGCGGGCGCGGCGCCTGATGATCCGCAGTGGCCCCCTGCAGGGCTCGGCCTTGGCTGGCTGCAACGATAACCCCCTTCAGCAGACGATCAACCCCAACGTGGGAGACTGGTTCCAGGTGGGATCGGCGCTGTACAAGCCTTTCCAGGTCTTCGCGGTCACCTTGCCCATTCAAGGGGCCGACTCCACCACCCGCGCCATTTCGGCTTTGCAATTCCAGCAGGATCGGAAGCGGGATCTGCTGAACAAGTGGGGGGCCTTCAGCCGCGGCGACCTAGAGTTTTTCTTCACTCCCGGCTACAACTGGAACGGCGCCATCTACGCCGGCGGCAGCCTCTTTTTCCGCTATGCCCCCAACAACTTGTTCCGGGCTTTCGCCATCAGCTCGGAGGAATCCTGCTTCTACATGCCTGCAGATAACTCGGAGATTACGGCCTTCGGGGAGCTGGTGGCAGGAGCCATTGGCTACGCCGGCCAGCAGGTGAGCGATACTCTGATTTTCGATGTTCACTCTGGCGAGCAAAACAAAGCGCCAGAGGTGCTGGCTCGGTTGAACAACCAAAATTTTGACTCGGTGCAGAACCAGGTAGAGCCAGAAAATGTGGCGCTGGATCCGCTGGAGCTACAGCTTTTTGGCCGCATTCGCACCCGCGGATCCTATGCCCAAGATGCAGCAGGATGGGCAGATTCTCCTCTCAACGCCAAAAAGAGGGAGAACCCTGGCCGGATTAAAGCAGGCGGCTTTCGGTCCGACCAGACCTGCCCGCCCTACGTGGACGATGTGTATCGGGCCGACAACCGCTTTGGCCCCAAGGCCAGCTATGATCGTCCACCGGTCGAACCTAACCAGGCAAGGGGCTGCGATGTGGACACCTTTGCTCAGAGGTTTGGTGTCGGTGCCGGTGGCCCGATTCCTCCTAATGCCAGGAACAACCAGAATGAGTCTTTGACCGAGGACAACCCACCCCCAGGCGCCCTTTCCGAGGTGGGCTTGGATGGCTATTGGGAGCGGCGGGCCCGTGTGGAAGGTCTGCGGGTGATCGTGGGCCAGCGGCTGGAACTAACCCGCACCGATTCTTTGCCTTTGCCTCTGGTGCCGCCCGGGGATCCCAACGATCCCACCAAGTTGCAGCCCATTTTCATCAGCAACGAGGCGCGGCAACGCCTGACGCTGCGGGACAACCCGGCAGCGGTGCAGGCCACGGCTGTTTACCACTACAGCCACCAAGATGGGCGTTTCCCCATCGCCTGCCTGGCCACGGTGGCCCACCCCGGCACTCCTTGGAGCTTGCAGCGGGCTTCCACGTTCCCTGCCGGCGACCAAGCCAGCCAACTGGGCATCAACTTCTTCACCGGCGAGGGCACCAATGTCTGGGAATATGACCCTGCGCCCATGCGTGAGCGGCTGCGTCCTGGGACGCCCCTGTGGACAGCTTTGACGAACCTGGCCAATTTTGCCGGCGATCCTGACGGGGCCTATCCACCCAGGCAAGAAGCGGGCCGCATTCACCCGGATCCGTTTATCACTGCCTTTGGCAACTTCTCAGAGCTGCGGCGGGTGATCGATACCGTTAACCGAGGTACCCCCGTTAGCCAACTGAGCCTAGCCGACCAGACCACGCTGCAAACGGCAGGCTGCATGTTGGGCATGCTGGCCGACAACATTCTGCGCATCGAGGAGGCTGCCCGTCAGCAAGGTGGCGGCAGTAGCAGCATCGGGGGCGGTGGTTCTGGTGGCACCAGCTCTGGATCTGGGAGCTCGTCCCCAGTTCTCGGCAGCCTCTGGAACGACATTCAAGCCAGCCGTGCCGGGAACCGAGAGGCGGCCAATCGGTTTTATCTGCCGCTGCGCTACATCTTCCCGACCACCAGTTTCAACCAGACGGATACCCTGGAAACGGAGCGGCGCAGCGCTTACTCCTTCCTTCCGAGCACAGTCAGCTATCAGGCTGTAACCAACTTAAACGAGGTTGCTCTGGAGCCCCGTTCTGGAATTGGCAACTGGGCTTTGCCCTATGCCCCAGCCAATTGCACTGCTGCTGGCCCCAATAGCAACCAATTTGATCTCATTCGGATTGGCAACCAGTGCTACCGCGTGCCCTTCAAAGATTCCGTCTTTTACGATGGCCGCGAGGCGATGGCAGTGCGGGCCCTCAACATCGACCTGGCCCTGCTGACCAACAACGTCAACGGACAGAACAACGGGTTGATCAACAGAGATACTTGGCTGCCTGCCGGCATTGGCGAGAACCGAGAAGGGGGGATTTTCTACGCCTTCCGGGAAGATGCCGTGCGGGAAGATGCCATTGCCCGCCCACCCTTGGACACTTTTAATGGCTACCTAACCAGATGGCGCAACGCAAACGCCCGCGGCACTTTGGGCAGCGCTGGCGTTATGAACGCCGGTCAGCCGAATCGAGGCACGGCCAATGGCCAAACGGTCTGGGATCCCCCTGTTTCCGATGCCGGACTTAGCCCTAAGCCGGTGGACTACTACGCGGATCCGGATCGGCGGCCCTACGGCTTCCGGCTGCGCAACGGGGCGGTGCTGGCCCGCGGCGGGTTCAACCCTGATGACGCGATTTTTGGCCTCTCCTTCATTTCCGACAACCCCGTTTATATCCAAGGGGACTTTAACCTGCATCAGACGAAGAGCGGCGAGCCCCTGGAGGAGTTTACCACTCACCTTGCCTTCGGAGCAGACGGTCTTTACAGCAACTTCTACGGGCGGCGGCGATCCGGATCCAATGAAGACCGGGAAGACCGGCGCTTTGCCCGGGCGGCGGAGGATCTCTGGCGGCCGAGCGACGTGTTGGGCGACTCGGTGAACATCCTCTCTGCCGATTTCTGCGATGGCAGCATTGATGATGCCTTTGTCCAGGATGGCACCCTCAATGGCGGCGGCGTTAACTACAACCCCGGGCAGGACTACAACGGTGGGCGGGCATCAGCCCCTCGGCGGTGGGATTACTACGGCTGTCTCAGGGGTGAGAAGGACAGGGATAACCTGGGATTCAACACCTCCTTCCTCAACCAAGCGCTGGTGATCCGAGGCAACAACTGGCCGGCTCCGGATCCCAACAGAGATGGTGCTGGGGTTCTGCGCTTTGACAACACGAACGGGGCCCAGAACCTGGGTGACAATACCAACCAACCGGGTTGGCCGGATGTGTTTGCCCGCGACACCATCTTTGCCCGCCGCAACAGTACCGATGCCAGCTCCGGTCAAGCTGACCGAACCGCAGGGCTGGGCGTGCCCGAAGTGCGGCTCTTGCGGGCACCCGATACGGGCTATGCCAACTTTGGGGTGCGCATCTCGGCTTTGGGCAACCCGGTGCTGGATACCTCCCGCTGGCTGCTGGTGGCTCCGCTGGGACCCTGCCCGGATCCCGGCGGCTCTGGGTTGCTGGCCGAGTACTACAACGGCTGGCTCAGCAGCCCGCAGAACCGGTACAACCGCAACACAGGGTTTGACACCAGCGGAGCCGTAGGCCTCCTGTCTTCGAGCGCTCAAGATGCCAACCTGCCCTACCTGCGGGCGGTGCGCTGGCCGGATCCGGTGTTCCCGGCGCAAGGAGTACCTGACGCCATTGGTCAGTTTAACAGCAGCGTTACCACCAATAACGGGTTTACCAGCGGTGCTCACACTTGCCCCACGACCAACTTGGGCAGCGCCAACAACGACCAACGCTGGGCCTGTGTGCGAGATGCCATCAATAATCCGAGCAACCTAGCCCCCTTTGCCCGCAGCGGTAGCGGTTTCCCTGGGTGGGGAGGCTTCCAGTACTTTTTTGGCAGCAGCGATAACAGCATAGACTCGCGCTCCCCCTTCAAACGGCGGCTGTACAACAATCCCCCCAGCTGCAACGGCTCTTTGTCTGACATCCTGCAGCCCCTCTGCAGTTTGTCACTACCGCCTCCGCCTGGCAACCCCGATTGGCGGGATCGCGGCGATTGGTTCTGGATGCCCAGTTGTGGGGAGCCCGATGGCAACAACAGCCTGCCGAACCGGCCCATCGACGCGGATGACCTCAACTTTCCAAGTCACTTCAACTTCCAGCGCTCCTGCTGGCGGCGCAGAAGTGGTGGGACAAACAGCGGCAACAACAACGGCAACGACTTTTTCGTGGTGCGCTGGGTAGGGGAGCTGTATCCCCGTTGGCCTGGCCTACAGAGCTACCGTCTCTTCAGCAACGATGGCGCGCGGCTGATCATTCGACGGCGGGACGGCTCCAGTGCCACTTTTGTCAACCATGGAGCCTTGAACGGAACTTCGCTCAGCCTAGGGCCCAATGCTGCGGGTGCCGAAGCCTGGCGGGATAGCGGCAGCAACGAGTTTGCCTTGAGATTGGAGCTGGAGTGCGCGGATCCATCCCAGCCCTCGCCCTACTTGGTGGAGATCCAGACCTACGAAAATACCGGCAGTGCCTCCCTGCGCTTTGCCACCCGCGATGGCAGCGATCTAGAAGACTACGACCTGCGGTACCTGAAGCCGCTGCCGCCGGTCAACAAGCCTTGCCAGCCGGATCGGAATAAACCTCTGTTACCCAACCAGAAGTACTGCGAAGCCCCTCTCAATTGCAATCCCATCTGGACAGACTGGAGTCCTGCATGTAGAACCGACATCTGTGTGGCCACCACCATCACCCAAACCAGAACGGCCACCTTGCCTGCCGGTTGCCCTGGCACTCCGCCAACGCCGCAAACTCGGACGATCCGCTGCGACCCTCAGTACAACTACGGGCCTTGGTCAGATTGGACGCCTCAGTGTACCCAGCAGCAGCGGTGTAGCGGCACCGACATCACCCAAGCCCGCAGCCGCACAGTAACCCCGCTCTGTCGCAGCCAAAGCCCCTTTGTCGAAACTGACCGCCGAACCTTCCCCTGCCGGCCTCCGGAGCCTACCTGCACCCCTACTACAGCCTGGACTCCTGCGTGCACGGTGGCCAACGGCGGCCTGCAGATAACTCAGAGCCGCACTGAGACCTGCACCTCGATTTGCGGGACCACCACCCGGCCGCAAACCCAAACGGTTCCTTGCCCGAAGACTTGCAACTACAGCGAGTGGAGCCCCTGGTCACCCCCAGATTGCAGCCAGGTTCGGGTTGCCTGCGGCCAAACTACAACGGTTACCCAAACTCGAACGCGCAACCTGATTGCCAGCACCAGCAGCCCCACCTGTCCAGAAACCGAGACGCAGACGCAAGATCTCACCTGCCAGGGGCCTCCCTGCGGGCCGAGCACTTTTGCTCCAGAAACTCCCTCCAAGAGCCCTCTGGGCGAGTGGATGGCGGCCAAGCCCAACACGGTGGAGCTGCGCCCCGTCTGGGAAATCCAAGCGGATCCGGAGCCGGAGACCATCAGCGTGAATACGGTGGCTGCGGCTCCTGCCGAGGGCGTAACCATTGCTCTGCAGCCGGAGCTTTCCCCGGTGCTGGAGGTGAAAGCCGGGGTGCCCAAGCTGCCCAAGTGGCCCAGCCCTGCTGAGGCTTTGCAAGCGGCCTTTAACTGGATGTTTGGCGAGCCAGCTTATGCCGCCCGCAATGGCCTGAAGGGCAACTTGCCCTCTCAGATTGCAAATCCTAGCAAGGAGCCTGGCATCCGCCCTGCTGAGAGGACCAGCTCCAAGATTTCTGGAAATCCGGGTAGCCCTGACTGGGCACGGCAATTGCGGCGGCAACTGCTCAACAAGAACGGAGAAATTCGCTGTGGCGATGAACAGGTCACTCCCTCAGACGGTGGCTTCTGGGTGCCCGGAGTGTTTCGCCCCAACTTCAACGACCGCTTCAAGTACACCGCCTACACCGGTGACAGCCGACCCAGCACTCTGCGTACCTCTCCTAAAGGTGCCGATCCTACCTTTGTTTTGGATCGGGATCCGCTGTTTGGGTTTGATTTGGATCCCAACAAGCCAGGGCTAGAGATCCAGCCCCAGATGGCGCTCAACCCCTACGCCCGCGTCAACAAAAATGCTGCGGCGCAGGGTTACACCCCCGCATCCAAGTACGCGGACGGCTACTACATCGATCACAGGGGGAGTGAAAACATCCGCAACGGCCTGTGCTTCTACGTCAAGCCCAACGGCAACACCATCCAGGTGCAAATCGACCGGGATGGCGGCGGTGGCAATAACCCTGAGTGGGTAGATGTGGAGCCGTTCACCCTGGACCTGAACGAGCCCACCACCGGCTTTGCCGGCAGCAACCCGGTGCTGGGGGTAATCCTGGATGAGGTGACCCGTCGGCCCATTCCCATTCCCGGCTTCCAAGAGCTGGCTTCAACCAATGTGAACCAGCGCCGCCGCAACGACGATGGCAGCCAAAACCGGCAGCTGCAGCCGGCCAGGGAAACGCGGGTGAATGCCATTGCCATCAGCGGCACCCTGCCCTCGCGGCTAGACCAAACTGCCGGCGGCATGCACAACTTCCTGCGCCTCAACGAGCTGTGGAGAAATACCAACCTCTTCTTCAGCGGCTCGATGATCCAGCTCAACTACAGCACCTATGCCACCGGCCCCTTCCTGCAGCACAGCTTTGAGCCACCCGATCTGGTAGCCGATCCAACCTTTGTGCGGGGCTACGACTACTACTACCCACCCAACCGCCGCTTCGGCTACGATGTGGGCCTGCAAATTGCCCGTCGTCCCAGCGCGGTGTCGGCTCGCTTCCAATTCCCCTCCAACGCGCGCACCGAGTTCCTGCGCGAGCTGGATCCACAGGATCCGTATGTGCGGCGGCTGCGCTGCGGGCTGCAAGCTCAGCCAGATGTGCCCCTGCAGGCGGCTGCTCGGATTGGAGGCTGCAACGAATTCGACTGATATTGACTTCCCATGCCAGGGGTAGATTCGAGGTAGGAGCAGAGTGGGCTAAGGGAGGGATCGATGAGCAAAGGACGGCTTTGGCGGCAGCAATTGGAAGCAGAAGGCTTCACGCTCATTGAGGTCTTGGCGTCGGTGGTCATTGTGGCTTTGGCCATGGCTGCCCTTGCTCCTGCCCTTACCTTGATCGCCTACCGGCGGGCCATGAGCGAGCGGGTGGAGCTGGCCAATCGCCTGGCCCAGGAGGAGGTGGATCGCATCCGCACCCTGGTGGATATCGAGCTGGCTGCTGCTCCAAGGGCTTTTCAGGATCCAGTTCGGTTGGCCCAACTGCCTATGGTAGGAGCCGACCCGCTGGCAGACACCCCACCCCCTGACGAAATGCCCGCCGATGCAAATGCCGGCAACTACATGCACAGAGACAAGTATTCTCTTCGCCTGGCCCAAGTTCAAGTGCCGGGGCGGAATCCGGAAGAGTACGTCATCCAAACCTTCCGCGACGAGGGGGCACCCTGCATCGACCGGCGCCAAAATGAGATCATCGCGGGAGTGCCCTGCAGCTTTCGCATGGGGGTGAGGGTTTACCACCGCTTTTCTTTCGACCCGCAGACTCGCCAAGCGCTGCCTGGATTGGGAACAGAGGTGGTTTCGGCCAACCAGAACTTGGCCAATGCCGATGTCTGGCTCTTTCCCATGGCCGCCTCGTTTGTAGAAGTCAACCCCGCCGCCAACTTGGGAGATGTTTGCCGGCAGATAGCCATCGCCAGAGGTGAGGATCCCGTCGAGAGGTGCCGGGCTTTCCCCCTGCCTACCAATCCTCCTCAAACCTGAGGTAGAGCCTGAGTTCCTTCCCGCAAACCTGTTGAAAGATGGGGGTGTTGCCCTATGGTTTTCAAGAGTTTTCGCCGCCGAGCCAGCAGAGGGTTTACCCTCATTGAGTTGTTGGTCTCGCTGCTGATTGCCTCCATCTTTCTCCTGGCCACAGGGATGATCGTCGTCGAGACGATGCGGCTGGATCGGGAGGAGACAGGGCGCACCCAGGTGCAGGCGGAGCTGACCCAAGCCATGGAATATATCCAGCAGGATCTGGCGGAGGCTCTCTACATTTACAACGACACCGAACAACCCAATGGAGACGGGATCCCGGATGTTATCCAGCGGCTTTACACCCCCGGCTGGATCCGCCAACCCGCGGGCGCTATCCCGGTTGTCGCCTTTTGGAAGCTGGAGCCGATCCCGCAGGGATGCTACGCGGGCAACCCCACCTTGCAACAGATTCGCGAAGGCCGTGCTAGATTGCCCAACCAACCACCTGATGGGTTCCCGCGCGACCAGAACGGCAGAAATGCGGATTGGGAAACGCTGCTCAGCCGCCGCGGCATCTACACCTTGGTGGTGTATTACCTGCGCCGCAACTACAACAACGCCGGCAACTTGGCGGATGGTTCGACAACCCCTTGGGAAGGCAACGCGCGGATCGAGCGTTTTGAGCTGAGACCTTTTGCAAGGCAGGGGAACAACGACTGCGCCGGGCGCAGCCCGTTCTTTGTCGAAGATCCCGATCCTTTCCGAGATGGTTTTCTCGCTTGGCCTTCCGAGCAGGCCCGAGCACGCCAGATCCCGATTGCCGGCAGGACAGATGGCCCCCGCCTGACAACTCTGGTCTCCAACATCTTCAGCAGCCGGGAGGGAAGTCCGCAGGTTGCGCCCCTCTGCCCGCAGGGCTATGCCTTTGGCGGCGGCAGACCCAACGGCGTCACCTTCTCGGGGTTGGGAAATAACCAAAACGACGTGGGCTTCTACGTTTGCGTGCGGCAAAGCCCCGGTGCTGACCGACCGCAGGATGTGATCATCAACATCACCGCCACGGCCATGGAGCGGGCCAACCCTGGCCTTTTCCGTCGCTACATCCGAAATGCCACCAGCGTCGATATCTCAGAGGTGTCGCGCTACTTGCTGCCAATGCAAACACGGGTTCTTGCCCGCGGTGTTATCAACCGTCAGCTCTCCTAGGGGGAATGTCCACCATGTTGGCCTTGGAGAAAAAAACAATTGGCCGAGCTCAGCCGCTTCGATCCCTGGGCTTTACGCTGGTAGAAGTCCTGGCGGTGGTGGTTATTATCGGCATTCTGGCCGTGCTGGCCGTCCCCTCCGGGATCAACATCTGGGCGCGCATCCAACTGGAGGACGCGCAAAACAAGGTGGAGCGAGCCCTGCGCACCGCCCGCACCAACGCCAGAGCCTCTCTCCAGGGCCGCGCTTGGGTGGTCGGGATCGATAACTCAGATCCCAATGTCCCCACGCTGGTGATCCAGGACGAGGAGGGCCTTTGCGATGAGCCCACCCCTTGCCAGTGGGTGCGCCTGAATAATTTTGTTACTGTCAGCAATACCTTCAACGGCGGAAGGGCCGTTTTCGACTCGGAGGGGCGGGCGCGTCAGTTGGGGCGCTTTGTAGTCAGCAGCACCTACTCCCAAGGCGAGAACCGCTGCGTGGTGGTGAGCACGTTGATCGGCACCCTGCGCAAGGACAACAACCCCGAGTGTGGCAACGTGGCCAACGAGCCGGAGGAGGTCTAGTTGGGGTAGGATAGGCAGGCTGCCGATCCCGGTCCATTGCCCTCACCCCCAGCCCCTCTCCCTTTGGGAGAGGGGGGTTGTCTAGGTTCACAGGTTATGGTCTCCTCAACTCTTGAAGCTCCGGAAAAAGTCTTCCCCTGGCACGCTCGGCAGCCGGCTCTGTTGGTGCTGGCCGATGGCACCGCCTTCCCCGGCTGGTCGTTTGGGGCGCCAGGCACGGCGGTGGGCGAGGTGGTGTTCAACACGGGCATGACCGGCTACCAGGAGGTGATTACCGATCCAAGCTATCGGGGGCAGTTGATCACGTTCACCTGTCCGGAGCTGGGAAACACCGGAGTCAATGAGCTGGACGAAGAATCGGCTCGGCCCCAAGTCGCGGGGGTGATTGCCCGCAATGTATCGCGCTTGGCCAGCTCCTGGCGGGCTACTTCCACCCTTCCCCACTATCTGCAACAGCATGGGATCCCGGCCATTGCTGGGGTAGATACGCGGGCTTTGGCGCGGCGGCTGCGCTCCCAGGGGGTGATGAACGGTGCCCTTTCCACGGAGATTCTGGATCCCCAGGTTTTGTTGGAGCGGGTGCGCCAGGCTCCTTCCATGCAGGGGTTGAGCTTGGTGGCGGAAGTTACTACTCCCCAACCCTACGAGTGGCTGGAACCTACCCCCGCCGACTGGGACTATGGGCGCAGCCAAGGGATCCCAGTGCCGGAGCCGCCCCTGCGGGTGGTGGCCTTGGATTTCGGCGTTAAGCGCAACATTCTGCGCCGCCTCACCCGCTACGGCTGTCGCGTCATGGTGTTGCCGGCCAATGCCAGCCCGGAGCAGATTTTGAGTTACAACCCCGATGGGATCTTCCTCTCCAATGGGCCAGGGGATCCCGCCGCTGAGACGACTGCCATCCGCACCACCCAAGCTCTGCTGCAAACCGGGAAGCCCCTATTTGGGATCTGCCTGGGCCATCAGATCCTCAGCTTGGCCCTAGGGGGATCCACCTACAAGCTCAAGTTTGGCCACCGCGGCCTCAACCACCCTTGCGGGTTGGAGAAGCAAGTGGAGATCACCAGCCAGAACCACGGATTTGCGGTGGATGCCGCTTCGATCCCTGCCGATGAGGTCACGATCAGCTACCTCAACTTGAATGACCACACCGTAGCCGGGATCCGCCACCGTCACCTGCCCCTGTTTTCTGTGCAGTATCACCCGGAGGCCAGCCCCGGCCCCCACGACGCCGATCACCTCTTCCGCGAGTTCGTGGAGCTGATGCTGCAGCACCGCTCCCGTTAGCCTCACCCCCGGCTTTTTTCCCTCAGGGCCAGGGCGGCGCGGGCTTCTTCTCGGTCGTCGAAGTGAATCTTCTCGGTGCCCAGGATCTGGTAGTCCTCATGGCCTTTGCCGGCAATGACCACCGTATCCCCTGGCTGGGCTGCGAGGATGGCCAGGCGAATGGCCTGCCGCCGATCCACCTCCACCGCCCTGGGGGATCCAGGGATCCCGGCCAAAATATCCCGTAGGATCTGCTGGGGATCTTCGGTGCGGGGGTTGTCGGAGGTAACGATCACCTGATCGGCCCAGGTGGCGGCAATGCGGCCCATCTGCGGTCGTTTGCCCCGATCCCGATCCCCGCCACAGCCAAAGACGCAGATAAGTTGCCCTTGCACCTGGGATCGCAGGGCCTTGAGCAGGTTTTCCAGGCCGTCGGGGGTGTGGGCGTAGTCCACAACTACCGCGATATCCTGCCCCGGCAGGGTCACCCGCTCCATCCGCCCCGGTACGCCCGGAAAGTGGGGCAGGGCCGACTGGATGATCTCGACAGGGATCCCCAAGTGCAGGGCTACCCCCACCGCCGCCAGCAGGTTGGCCAGGTTGAAGGATCCCACCAGGGGGGCTGCCACGGCAAAGGCGCCAGAGGGGGTGTGGAGCGTCGCCTGTAAGCCGCTGGGGTGCAATTGAACGTTGCTGGGCCAGAGGCCGGGGATCCCTTCCAGAGGCTGCAGCGAGTAGGCCCAGGGCTGCAGATCGGGCCGAATGGCTTGCAAGAGCCGCCGTCCCCCAGCATCGTCGGCGTTGATCACCGCCCGCCCTTGGAGATACTCCTGTCGGAAGAGGGTGGCTTTGGCCTGCCAGTAGTTCTCCAGCGTCTGGTGAAAGTCCAGGTGATCCTGGGTAAGGTTGGTCCAGACGGCAGCGGCAAAGGAACATCCCCACACCCGATCTTGAGCGAGAGCATGGGAGCTCACCTCCATCACCGCCACCTCCGCCCCGGCTCTCTGGGCTTCCCTGAGGCTGCGCTGCAGTTCAGGCGGAAAAAGGGTGGTGTGGGGAGCAACTTCGCTGTGGCCCGGCCAGCGGTTGTACAGAGTGCCCAGCAAAGCGGTGGAGCGACCGGCAGCCTGCACCAAATGTTCAATGAGATGGGTGGTGGTGGTTTTGCCATTGGTGCCCGTCACCCCCACCAAGGTCAGTTGGCGGGCGGGAAACCCATAGAAAGCTGCCGCCACCTGGGCCACGGCCCTGTTCAGGCTGGCGCGAGGCAAAACCAGGACGGGCTGACTTCCCCATCCAGCCTCTCCGCTGACGCTCTCCCACGCCTCTTGGGAAATGAGGGCCGCCACTGCCCCTGCCGCCAGGGCTTGGGCCACGAAGCTACCTCCATCCACGCGGGATCCCGGCATCCCCAAGAAGAGATCCCCCGGCTGTACCTGGCGAGAGTCGGCACAGAGGCCCCAGACCTGCACCCCCTCCAGGGATCCCTGGGCCAATTGAGGCTGGATCCCGGCTTGGCTGAGCAATTTGGACAAAGTGATCCCAGCAGTTTCCATCGTTGCCACTCCCCACAGCTTTGCCGGTTAGGGTAGCGGCCAGGGATTGCCGCCGTCAAATTAGGCCAGGGCTTCCTCCAGCTTTTGCTTGGCCCACAGAGAAGCGTAGAGGCCCTTCTCGTCCGCCAGCAATTCGGCATGGGATCCCTTCTGCACGAGGCGGCCCTGGTCCATCACCCAAATCTGATCGGCTTCCACCGCAGCCGTAAGGCGATGGGTGATGAAGATCACCGTTTTCTGGGCCGTGACCCGACGCAGATGGCGAAGAATGGCCTGAGCCGTCTGGTTATCCACACTGGAGAGAGAGTCATCCAGGATCAAGATGGGAGCATCCACCAGTAAAGCCCGAGCCAAGGCCACCCGCTGTCGCTGGCCACCGGAGAGGGTGATGCCCCGCTCTCCCACCAGAGTGTCGTAGCCGTTGGGGAAGTTGAGGATCTCGGCGTGGATGTGGGCGGCTTTGGCAGCCCATTCCACCTCCCAATCTTCGGCATCCGGCTTGCCGTAGCGAATGTTATCCCGGACCGTGGCGCTGAACAGGAAGCTCTCCTGGGGCACATAGGCAATGGCCCGCCGCAGGGATCCCAGTTGAATCTGGGTGATATCCTGCCCATCCAAAAACAGTTGCCCCGGCTGGATCTCCAGCAGCCGAGGAAGGGCATTGGCCAGAGTGGACTTGCCCGCCCCAATCGGCCCCACCACCGCCACCATCTGGCCCGGTTCTATGCAAAAGTGCAAATCCTCTAGAGCCGGAGCTGCCGCAGGGCCGGCGAAGGCAACCGCGAGACCTCTGGCCTCGATGCGGCCTTGCACCTTTTCCAGAGGCAACGGCAAAGCGCCTGGGGCGTCTCGGATGGTGGGTTCTACCCCCAACAGAGCATCGATCCGCTCCAAGCTGACCTGCCCCCGCTGGTAGGCCGTGATGGTGAAGCCCAGCAGGGCGGTGGGAAATACCAACCGTTCCACGTAGAGGGTGAGGGCCGAAAAATCCCCGATGGTCAGCGTCCCTGCCGCAATCTGCGGCCCCCCCACCGCCAGCAGTAGCAACAAACTGAGGCTGACCAGCGCCACCAAAGAAGGGAAAAGCAAGTTGCGGGTGAGGGCCAAGCGCAAATTGGCCTGCAGCAGCCGCTGGTTCTGGCGGCGAAACTCCCGCTGCTCGTGCTGTTCCTGGCTGTACACCTTGATCAGGGCAATGCCGTTCAGGTCCTCTTGAATGAGATCGCTCAGATCCGCCAACTCCTGCTGCACCTGGAGCTGCTCCTGCTGCAGGCGGTTGCTGCTCAACTTCACCAGCACCAACATCACCGGAAACACCGACAGCGCCAAGGTGCTCAGACGGGGCTCGATGCCAAACATGGCGGGCAAGGTGGTGGCATAGGCAAAGATCGTGTTGGCCAAATTGAGTAGGGCGAACCCCAACAGGCGGCGGATGTTTTCCACATCGCTGGTGATGCAGGTGAGAATGTCCCCGATGGTCTGCTGGGCAAAGTAGGAAGGCTGCAGGGTGAGCAAATGCTCGAAGATGGCTTGCTTGAGGTGAAACTCCACCTGCCGTCCCACCCCAAACATCCACACCCGCGAGGCAATGCGAATGCCCATCATCAGGCTGGAGACGACCAGCACCGTCAAGGCGTAAAGGGCAATGCGCCGGGCCGACAAAGTGGCCAGGTTCTGGCTGAGGTCATCGATGACCAGCTTGACGTACCAGGGCAGGAACACCCCCAGGCCATTGACCAGGAGCAGGGATCCAATGCCCAACCCCACCTGTCGTCGATAGGGGCGCAGATAATGGGCCAATTGTCGGAGATGGGATCCGGTCACTCACTTGCTCCCTGCATCCTCTTCCACTCTAGCGTTCAGCCGGATCCCCCCGGTAGGGATCAGACCAGAACCTGAGCCGGGGCTTGCTGGGCCAGTTGCGCCGTTTCCCGCCGTGCCCAGGCATCTGCCTGCAAAATGTCCTCCAGGCTCGGATCGGCAATGACTTGATGCCGCTCACAAACCCGCTCCAAGAGACGGGGAATATCCAAAAAACGGATGCGCTCCTGCAAGAACAGGGCCACCGCCGCTTCGTTGGCCGCATTCAACACTGCCGGCAGCGTTCCCCCCCTCCGTCCAGCGGCATAGGCCAACTCCATGCAGGGGTACTTGCGGTGATCCGGAGCCTTAAAGGTGAGGGATCCCAGCTTGACCAAATCGAGGGGATCCCAGGGGGTGGCCAGGCGTTCCGGCCAACTGAGGCCGTAGAGGATGGGCAGGTGCATGTCCGGCCAGCCCAACTGGGCCAGAACCGAGGTATCGGCCAGCTCGATCAGGGAGTGGACAATGCTCTGCGGGTGGATGAGGATGTCGATGTGGTCGTAGTCCAGGCCGAAGAGCCAGTGGGCCTCGATCACCTCCAGGCCCTTGTTCATCAGGGTGGCCGAGTCGATGGTGATTTTGCGCCCCATCACCCAATTGGGATGCTTGAGGGCATCGGCCAGGGTGACCTGATCCAATTTTTCGGCAGGCCAATCCCGAAAGGCGCCACCCGAGGCAGTCAACAGGATTCTTCGCAGGGATCCCGCGGGCACCCCCTGTAAACACTGGAAAATGGCCGAATGCTCAGAGTCGACGGGGATCAGGTTCACCCCGTACTGCCGCACCAAGGGCAGCACCACCGGCCCCCCTGCCACCAGGGTTTCTTTGTTGGCCAGGGCAATATCCTTGCCGGCACGGATGGCCGCCAGGGTTGGCAACAAACCGGCGCAGCCGACGATCCCCGTCACCACCCGCTGGGCCGCCGGGTGAGCCGCCACCTGACACAGCCCCTCCGTTCCGGCCACCAACTCCGGCAGCGGTCGGATCCCCGTCAGCAGCGACCGCAGCTCCGGCAGCAGTTCTTCCCGGCCAATGGCAACCATCTGGGGCCGAAACCGCCGCACCTGCTCGGCCAAGAGGGCAACGTTGCTGTAGCTGGTCAGGCCAACAACCTGAAAACGCTCTGGATACTGGGCCACCAAGTCCAGAGTTTGGGTGCCAATCGAGCCGGTGGAGCCGAGCAAGGTGATGGCTTGCATAAAGGATCCCTTTACCCCTGAAAGAGCGTGACGTCCTCCCAACGCAGACTTCCCCTCGCGCAACTTGCCCAAGGACTCCGTCCCGCTATTGCGAACGGCCCCACCTCGCGTTCGGGGATCCCTGCCTCACGCCCCTTCATCTTATTCCTATCTGGCTCTCAACTGGAATCTGTGGGCTCCCTCCGATCCCCGACAGCGGGATCCTATGCGGCTGTGGGGTCCGCGATGCCCCCCTTCCCCAGATTTTGGTTTCAAACCTTTCCCGACTGAGAACGCAGCCACTGGCTGAGCAGCGCCTCGATCAGCTCCGAAAGATCTTGATCCGATTCCAACAGGATGCGCTTCACGGCTCGGTGAGTCTCTTTGGGGATTTGACATACTCCCCTGCCTAAAGGCAGGGGATTCTGGTTCCTGGTTCTGCGACAGCACTTACCGTATTGGGTTGCCCCTCCACGACAGCGGTGCTCATCTCCCCAGGCGTTCCCCCTTTCGGGGCGGTTCCCTTTTGCCCAAAGGTACCGTTGTTCCACTCCTCACCCAACAACTCCAGCCCCTTGCGCAGGATGTTGATGGCCGCGTTCTCATCCCGGTCAATCACCACCCCACACTGCGGGCAGCGGTGGGTACGAGTGGACAGCGCCTTCTTCACCCGGTGGCCACACTGAGAACAGTCCTGACTGGTATACTGGGGCGGCACGGCCACCACCACCTTGTTGAAGACCTTCCCGTAGTAGTCGAGCCACCCGGTGAATAAGCTCCAGCTCGCATCGTGAATCGACTTGGCCAAGTGGTGATTCCGCACCAAGTTGCGCACCTGCAAGTCCTCATACGCCACGACGTCGTGAGACGCCACCACGCACCGGGCCAACTTGACGACCCAGTCTCTACGCTGGCGCTGGACCTTCAGGTGTACCTTGCCCAGTCGCTTCCTCTGCTTGTGGTAGTTCTTGGATTGAGGTTTGGCCCCCTTCTTAAACTTTCTGCTCAGTCTCCTCTGGTGTTGCTTCAACCTCCTTTCAGCACGACGCAAGAATTTGGGGCACTCTACCTTGTTTCCGTGGCTGTCGGTGTAGAAGTGCATCAAGCCCACATCCAGCCCTACCGCCTGGCCGGTGTACTCCACCCGTTCACGACGCTCCACGTCCAGGCAGAACTGGGCGTAGTAACCATCGGCCCTGCGTATGACCCTCACCCGGTTGATTTTCAGGGTGAGGATGTCCCGCCGTGCCTCGCCGTTGCAGTACAGGGCAAAGGTGCCCGCCTGGAAGCCGTCCGTGAAGGTGATGGACATGCCGTCAGGAGACAGCTTCCAGCCGGACAGCTTGTACTCCACCGAACGACAGTGTTTCTGGAACTTGGGATAGCCCTTCCGGGCTGCCTTCTCCTTGCAGCGGCGGTAGAAGTTGGAGATGGCAGACCAGGCTCGCTCCGCACTGGCTTGCCGGGCTTGAGAGTTCAGCTTCTGGGCGAACGGGAACTCTCTGGCCAAGTCCTTGCAGAGGGAGTACAACGTGGCCCTGTTCACCCCCTGATGATCCATCCAGTGGCGCAGGCACTTGTTGCGCACGAACTGGGCAGTCCGAATGGCCTCATCCAGGGCTTGGTACTGCTGGGCTGTGCCGTTGAGGAGTTTGGCTTCGAGGACGCGCATGGGCCCACTCTAGCGCAGGTTAGCAAGATAAAAGCCGCCCTTCTCGCGTCAGCGGGCCGTAGGCCTTAGGGCGGGGCTTTAGACCCAGTTTTTTGGTAACTGTTCCGGGGTGGGACGGGCAGGGGTGTCAATCACCGTGTGCTGAAAGCCTATGGGCGTGGGAGTGGTGGGATCCCCGGCCAATACCTTGATAGGAAAGGATGATCCCCGTTCTGCCCAGCGAGAGGCCGAGCGATTGGGATCGGCATCGATCAACAGGGCCATCCCCGACCCACCCAAAGGGGCTGCCCCTTGTTTTTGCTGAAGGTAGAGGGCCAGGTGTACCGCCGTGGTGGTTTTGCCCACGCCCCCTTTGAACCCCAAGACCGCGATATTCATCTGCCACACACCCTCCCACCCTGGTTTTACTGCCCAGTTGCGCAGGCGGCAAGAGGCTAAAGTGCGCATCGCCACGTTGGGTCTTGGGGCAAATCGGAAGAGCCGGGCGCGGGGGGAAGCGTTCCCGGTTCCGCAATCCTTAGGCTTCGCCGGTAGGATATCCTTGGCTGGCATAACCGGCTGGCTTTGGAGAATCTGACCATGCCTCATCTCTCGCGATCCCATTCCTCCTTGGGCTTGGCTCGCTCTTGGTCTATTCCGCTGGGGTTGTGTCTGGCCCTGAGCATAAGCGCCTGTGGCGGCGGGGGTTCCAGTCGCCCGCTTCCCCCAGTCTCAGCTCCTCCCACAGGACGAATTGAGGGATCCCATTTCGACGATCTCAACGGCAATGGGCTGCGGGATCCGGGGGAGCCGGGGCTGCCGGGCATTACCACGTTTTTGGACTTAAACGGCAATGGCCGCCTCGACCCGGGGGAGCCCAGCACCGTCAGCGATGCCAGCGGTAACTTTCGCTTCTCCAACTTGCCCCCTGGCACCTACCGCGTCACCGCCCTTTTGCCCCCAGGGCGAATCTTCACCACGCCGCGCTCAGGCTTGGGGCTGGAGCGGATTGTGGGCGGCAGACCTGCTCCCGAAGGGGCCTTTCCCTGGATGGTGGCCTTGCTGAACGCGGCTGAGCCGGATCCTTTTCAAGCGCAGTTTTGCGGCGGATCCCTGATCGCGCCGGAGTGGGTAGTTACCGCTGCCCATTGTTTTTTCGACGAACAAGGCAAGCAGGTAGTGAGTGCCCAAAATCTGGATCTGCTGTTGGGTACCAACCGCCTACAAATCGGCGCCGGTCAACGCATTCGCGCCGCGCAAATTGTCCTCAACCCCGGCTACAATCCCCAGGTGGGGAAACTCGGGGGGAACGACATTGCCCTGGTGCGCCTTTCTCGGCCAGTAGCTTTGGCCACCCTGCCGCTGGTGCAGCCCAACCAAACCAACCTGACAGCCCCCGGCACTGCCGCCACCATCCTCGGCTGGGGAGCCACCTTCCCCCGCGCCCTGGATCAAGAACCCAGCGGCTTTCCCCGAGATTTGCAGCAGGCCACCGTTCCCATCGTCTCCAATGCGGTGTGCAACGCGCCCCAATCCTACAATGGCACCATTTTGGATACTATGCTCTGCGCCGGCTTTCCCCAGGGAGGAGTCGATACGTGTCAGGCTGATAGCGGTGGGCCTTTGATTGTGTCCAGTGGCACGGGTTTTGCCCTGGCCGGAATCACCAGTTTTGGCATCGGCTGCGCCCAGCCCAATTTCTATGGGGTGTATACGCGGGTGTCTAGCTTCGCCGGTTTTGTGCAATCGGTAATCGGCAGTGCCCCCAGCCCAACTCCAGCACCACCCTCCCCTCCACCCCCCACCGGGACAACTGCTTCATTCGTTGTCAATTTGAGGGAAGGTGAGGTGGTTGCGGGGCTCAACTTTGGCAGCCGGGCGCAGTGAACACGAACTGTGGCAGCAAGCAGTGGTGTGGCGATCGTTTAGCTAGGCCGCCGTTCGCGCTAGCGGGACGGAGTCCTTGAAGCCCCGCCCTCTGTCCGTAGGACGAGGGTCGGAATGAAAGGCGGACATCCCCTGTTCTATAATCAACCTGGCTGTGCAAAACGGCATTGCCGGAATCTGGTACAGCTACGCGGTGGGGCATCCCGTGTCTGCTCGTGGAGGGTTCTTGCACTAGCTCCCCAATGAAGCGAGAAGCCCGCTCCGTACCGCCAGCAGTCGGAGTCGGGAGTATGTCACGATAGGGATCCCTGTTGTAACCAAACCCATTTGATTGACGGAGGAGATGTCTTTCCTATGACCCAAGTGACGATTGGCGAAAACGAAGGGATCGAATCGGCGCTGCGCCGCTTCAAGCGCCAGGTTTCTAAGGCGGGGATTTTGCGGGATTTGCGCAACCATCGGCACTTTGAAACCAACCTAGAAAAGCGCAAGCGCAAAGCGGTGGCCGTCCGGCGGAACCGCCGCAAATCTATGGCCTAGGCCATTGCCGACACTCGGAAATCTGAACCCCTCTGAACAGGGCTTGTGGCCTTGCCTGAGGTTCTGACGTTAGTTTCTCGGAATCTGGGTTGGGCCAGCCTGCAGGGAAGCCCCGCACTCTCTGCAACAGCAGGAGGGTCGGAATGAAAGGCGGATATATTCTGTGCTATAGTAATGATGCGGACACCAGAAACGGTTGTTTAAGGCACTGGTAACGGTCGATTGGGGGTGCTGTAAACCATCCCAGAGGTCCGTGGTTAGTTTACTAACTGCAGGGCTACTAAAAGCCCTCTCTGTACTGCGAAGCAGTCAGGGTCGGGTAGTTTACTTCTTCGCCAACATAGCTCTCGGGCAAAGGAGCAAAGGGGGCTGAGCGCTGGATGGCACTGAGCACGGCTGCATCCAATAGGGGATCTTCTGAGGGGGTTTGCAGGCGCAATTCCCGCAGGGATCCCTGTCGATCCAGACGCACCTGCACCACTGTTACGTAGGAGCCGGATGCTCGCCGTAACATCCAGTGTTGGCGAACCCTTTCTTGAAATTGAGCCAAGTAGTCTCCCCAATCTGGATCGGCGACGGCATTGAGGCTGGGTGGGCCTGCCCGCGAGGACTCTATCCCACTGGTGCGACCAAGGCTGGAGCTGTGGGATCCGGTAGGAAAAGTTGGGGGCAAGGTGGGAGAAGGCCCTTCCAACGGGGCTGCGATTGGCTCTGGAGAGGGCAAAGTTGGATGCGGATCCGCTGGAGCCGACAGGTAGGGTTGTGGCAAAACCTCAGGAGAACTTGCTGCTCTTTCGGGTTGAGGCTTGAGGGATTGAGCAGGAGAGATCTGAGCCGATTTGGTCCCCACTGCTGCTGCCGAGGAGGTAGCCAGTAGGCTTTGCAGATGCTGACGATAGTCCTGCAGTTGCTGGCGCTGTGGAGAGGACAGAGGCCAGCGATCCAGCCATTCTTCCGTCAGATGTAGCGCCTCCGCCCAATTGTGATCGGCAACTGCCTGCTCCAGAGCTGCTAAACCCGCTGACAGATTTTCTAACCTGGCCTCTGGCTGCTGCTGAGGAGAGGCAGAGTTCCGGGCGGGCTGGGGCACCTCAAGCTCCCTTGTCGGCGGAGAAAGGATCTCAGGGACAGGACTCCCTGCGGCTGAGGCAACCAAAGGCTGTGCCGTTGCAGAAGTGACCTCTACCCATTCACCTGGATTGGCCACTTGCGACTGCCGCACTGATACGTGATCCCGAGGTTCAGAGACACCGGACTCACGGGCGGAGACGGGCGCAATCCACTGCGGCTCCAGGGGCGGCTCATCCGCCATCTCCACCCACTGAAAGGAGATTATCTCCTCCTCCGGGATCCTAGGCTGCCAACCCACCCAGCTCATCGCAATGAAATGCAACGCGATGAAATGCAACCCTGCCGAGAGCACATTGGCCAGCCCCAGACGCCAAGGTAAGGAGCGGCGTTCCTGCTCTCGTTTTTGTTGAGAACGGCTGAGGCGAGGATCTGGATCCGTCAGTTGGTTTGGCCGGCTCTCAGCAGCCGGTTCTGGTTCGAGAGAGCTGAGCTCTGCGGCAGGTTGGGCCGGGATCCCTGTGTTACGGAGATCTCGGTTGGGGTTCAATTCGTTTTGCACCTTTCCACCTCTCCCCACAGCCACATGCCAACAGAAGCCCACTGACACTTTTCTACTTCCCTCAATCAATAGCCCATCTCTGGATAGAGGGGGAGTTGTCGATGTCCAAACGCGACCGCTGTGGCAGGGCAAAGCTGTGTTGGCTTATACGGACTTCTGCCATTTCAACGCCTATCTTTTTCACGGGGGGCGGTGCTTTGAGCCACCTAGGCTCACGAAAAGCCAGCTCATGATTCTCCGAACTAGAGCTTGTGGAGCGGGTTTATGCTTGTTACCCAGCAACCTGTCCTGAGGCGGTTTTGGTACCCTGTGATCCCAGTATCAGCTCTGGAAGCCGGCCCACAAGCTTTCACGCTGCTGAAGACTCCTCTGGTGCTTTGGCTCAATGAGTCAGGGCAGCCTTGCGCCGTCTTGGATCGTTGCTGCCATCGCTCGGCCCAACTTTCCAAAGGGGTTGTTTGCAATGGCCACATCCGCTGCCCCTATCACGGCTGGGAATTTGACGGCTCTGGCACCTGTGTGAAGGTACCCCAACTTACAGACAACTTCATCCCCCCTACCTACAAGGTGGAGGGGTTTCGCTGCCAAGAGCGCTATGGCTATGTTTGGGTGGCATTGGCGGATCCCTTGACCGATATTCCCGAGATCTCAGAGGTGGCGGATCCCCGGTTTCGCCAAATTCATCAGTTCTATGAGGTCTGGAAATGCGCCGGCCTGCGCCTGATGGAAAACTCCTTTGACAATGCCCATCCCCACTTCGTCCATCACCAGAGCTTTGGGGTGATCTCCGAGCCTGTACCCCCAGATCTGGACAGCCTTGAAGAACTGGAATATGGCCTTCGGGCCACCTCTGTTTTGCCGGTGTTCAACAGCGACCTGCAGAAGCAAAACTTGCGGATGTCGGAGGATCGCACCGTGCGTATCCTGGAGGGCACCTGGTTTATGCCTTTTGGTCGCAAGCTCAAAATCACCTACCCCAACGGCCTCATCCACATCATTTTCACAGCGGCTACCCCATCGACGACCAAACCTCGCAGGTGGTGCAATTCTGTTTGCGCAACGATTCAGAAGCAGAGGTGAGTGCTGAGAGCATGACTCTAGTCAATAATAAGCTCAACTATACTGAGAATAATGTATAATATGTTCAGTACGGATTACTACCAGTTGATCTTTCTGTTTACTTTCGAGTCTGCCAACATGGTAGCCAAAGCAAAGCAGAAAATTGGTAGTAAGACGACACGGAAACTGCGCTTTGGGTATTCTACTCAAAGCTTTGCGGGATACCGCCATTCTGTTTGGACTCCGTCCCGCTAACGCGAATGGAAACAAACAGAATGCTATCGCTGCATAGTTGAACAGTGATGTTCAGCAGTGTTCAGCGTAAATGTATCAGTATCATCGCCTTCGATCGGCAGGTGACCCTTGAGGATCAACGGGTTCTGGAAAGCACCGACTATGACGTTCCCCTCGATATCAAGGCGGAGCAGCACATGTTCACGGATAAACCCGGCATCATCATGCGTCGCAAGCTGGCTGCCCTCTTGAAAGCCCACGGAGAGGTGGAAGTGCGGCGGAGCAGGGATCCCGAACCCACGCCAATGGTCGGGCAGACCCAAAAGAGGGGCCGGAGCAGCCCCCCTTGGGTTTGAGAGTCTTGATTAGATTCCTCGTCAGAGCAGGGAGAGGCGCTTTCCCCGTAACTGGAACTACTTGATCTTGACGGTGGCGCCGGCTTCTTCCAGCTTTTTCTTGATGTCGTTGGCTTCCTCTTTGGCAACCCCTTCTTTGACGGGTTTGGGAGCCGCCTCGACGAGATCTTTGGCATCCTTCAGACCCAAGCCGGTCAACTCGCGCACCACCTTGAGGATGGCGATCTTCTTGTCGGCTGGCACAGCCTCGAGGATGACATCAAAGGCAGTTTGCTCTTCCACCGGCTCAGGGGCTGCCGCCGGAGCTGCCGCCGCTGCTGCCACGGGAGCTGCCATGACCATGCCGCCGGCTGGGGCTGCTGCACTGACGCCAAAGGTTTCTTCGATGGCTTTCACCAGCTCGGAAGCTTCCAGCAAGCTCAAGGCTTTCAACTCTTCCAAAATCTTTGCAACGCGCTCTGAAGACATGATGGTTTCTCCTTGGGGGTAACAGAATCGATACACAGGTTTGGGCTGATGAACTGAAGCCCTTTATGCGGCCTCCTTGTCGGCAATGGCCCGGATGGCCCGCCCCAGAGAGGCTGGGATCTCGTGGATACCGCGCGCCACTTGCGTGGGCACAGCATTGAGCCCGACCGCCAGGCCGGTGGCCACCGACTTGAGGCTGCCCGCCACTTGGGCCATGAGCACTTCCTTGGGCGGTAGCTCGGCGATGGCCTTGGCCTGCTCCAAGGTCAGGGATAGCCCTTCAATGCCAGCACCGCGGAACTCGGTTTTCTTGGTTTGCTTGGCAAAATCTTGATACGCCTTCAGGGCGGCTGAAATATCGCCCCGAATCAAGATAAAGGCCGTCGGCCCCGCCAAGAAGGGAGCGATCCCTGCCCAAGCTTTTTGGTCGGCAATGGCTCGCCGCATCAGGGTATTCTTAACAACCATGCAAACCGAATCCGACTTGCGCAGCTCTGCCCGCAGTTGGTCCATCTCCGCAACGGTCAGCCCCTTGTAGTCGATCACCAGCACCATTTGGCTGGCCTGCAGCAGGGATCGGACTTTATCGACGATCTCCGCTTTCTTCGCTAAAGGTTGCTTGCCCATGCGCTCACCTCCTTTGTTGTCAATGGTCACCCAGGGTTAACGGGTGGTGAATCTGGGTTCTGCCAAACAGAATGCGTCCCAGCCGTGGCCGAGACGCATGGAGATAAGCGCACCATCAAAAGCGATCCAAGAAGGGATCCCTTTGAACTTCGCTCAAACCTCGGCAGGACATTAAGCCCGCGGGCACCTGCTGTCTTCGGCTTGCTATTCGACTGGGGAAAGATGTTCTGCCGGGATCCTCCTCCAAATTACACTCACTCAAACCCTTTTCAACCCATCGCAGCGCCGAAGCCAGGCTTAGGTCGCCAACTTCAGCTCCCGCAGGGCATTGATATCAACCTCAATCGAGGGGCCCATTGTAGCAGAAACATGTAGGGTTCGCCAATACTTGCCCTTGGCTCCAGAGGGACGGTTGCGATCGATGGACTCCTGCACTGCCTTTAGGTTCTCCAGCAGAGCTTCGACGGGGAACTTGCACTTGCCGAAGATCAAATGCACAATGCCGGTGCGATCCGCCCGGTACTCCAGCTTGCCGGCCTTGAACTCCTTAATCGCTTGGGCCAGATCCATGGTCACCGTTCCCCCCTTGGGAGAAGGCATGAGGCCGCGCGGCCCCAACAGCCGCCCCAGCTTGGCCACTTGGGGCATCACATCGGGGGTGGCGATCAGAAGGTCAAAATCCATCATGCCCTTGCTGATTTCCTCGATCAGGTCTTCATATCCAACCCGATCCGCCCCTGCATTTTGGGCCTCCACCACTTTCTCGCCGCGGGCAATCACCGCCACCCGGATCTCTTGGCCGGTGCCCCTGGGCAAGACTACAGTGGTGCGCAGTTGTTGGTCGGCGTACTTGGGGTCGATCCCCAGGCGGATGTGAACCTCTGCCGCCTCTTCAAATTTGGCGGTGGCCGTCTCTTTCATCAGGGCCAAAGCCGCTTCGGGAGCATAGGCAATGGGCTTCACCTTCTCCCGCAAAGCCTGCATACGTTTGGAAAGCTTTCGAGCCATCGTTTCTCCTCGGGGTACTGGCGAGAACTTCTCTCCCCCACAGTGGTTTGCTAGAACAACTTTTTCAAGACCGTGAACACCTCAGACCGGGCAAGGGATCCCTCCATCAATCCACCACCGTCACCCCCATGCTGCGAGCAGTTCCGGCAATAATTTTCATGGCCGCCTCCACATCGTGGGCATTCAAATCCGGCAGCTTCTGCTCGGCGATCTGGCGCAGTTGAGCCCGCGTCAGGGATCCCACCTTGGTTTTGTGGGGCTCGCTGGAGCCGGACTCAATGCCCAGAGCCTTCTTGATCAACACCGAAGCCGGCGGCGTCTTGAGGACGAAGGTAAAGCTGCGATCCTCGAAGATGGAGATTTCAACAGGCACCACCATCCCGGCCTGATCCGCCGTCTTGGCGTTGTACTCCTTACAAAAGGCCATGATGTTGACCCCGTGTTGACCCAAGGCTGGGCCAATGGGGGGAGCGGGGGTGGCCTTGCCCGCCTGAATGGCCAACTTGACCACGGCCACCAACTTCTTAGCCATGAAACGCGGTTACACCTCTTTTCGCACTTGACCAAACTCTAATTCTACCGGGGTATCGCGCCCGAAAATCGAGATCAACGCCTTGAGCTTGCCCCGTTCTGGGCTGACCTCCACCACCTCGCCGTAGAAACCCTGGAAGGGGCCGGATAGCACCTCGATGCGATCCCCAGGGGCCATGTCGATTTTGAGGGGCACTTCCTCCACCTCGACGCTGCTGAAGATGCGCTGGACTTCGCTTTGGCTGAGGGGACGCGGTGTAACATGCCCCCGACCGCGACCGTAGGCCCGCTTTTCTTCGGTGCCAACAAAGTTGATCACATTGGGGGTTGTTTTCACCACCATCCAAGTGTCGTCGTTCATGTCCATGCGCACCAGGACATAGCCGGGAAAAATCTTCTCCTCTTGCTCCTGGCGCTTGCCGGATCGATCCAGCTTGAAGCCCGTCCGCTTCGGGATCACCACCTCGACAATTTGATCCGCCACATCCAAAGCAGCCGCCCGTTGCATCAGGGTGCTCTTCACTTTGTTCTCGCAGCCTGAGGCCACCTGCACGGCGTACCAGCGCAGGTTGCGACGCTCTTGACCTTCCCCCTCGTCTGGTTCCGGGATCGCGTCTGCAGGCTCAAAGTGCTCCACACGGCCCCCACGACGTTTTCGCTGCTGCTCTGGCCTCATCACCTCACATCCTCCCTGTAGCCATCCTTGAACATGACTCTCTTGCCCCTCAGGACAGAACATCACAAGAACAGCTGAGTGGCTACCCAAGCAAACACTTGATCGACCAGGTAGATGAAGGAAGCAAAAGCCAACACAATCAGTAAGACCCCTACCGACTCGCCGATCAATTGCCGGCGGCTCGGCCAAACAATCTTGCTTAATTCTGTGCGGGTCTCTTGAATAAAACCCAGGATCCCTTTGGGTGCGGTGGAACTGTCTTTGGAGTGGCCCCGGCTGGCGGGATCCAAACGCTGCTCCGTATCGGTTTTGCTGGAGGGGGTGCTCTTAACCACGGCGGTGTTCTCCTAATGGATCCCGAAAACGGCGTACCGCATTTCAGCAGGCACGGGATCGGCTTTGCGATCCTAACAGATTTACCGGGAATGGGATCCAACCTTAGGGAGTGGGGGTGGGCTCAGGTGCCAAGGAACCGGGAGAAAGCGGGAGGGAGCGGCGGCGGGATTGGTTAAATTGCTCCACAGCAGCATCAACGCTGGCCTTGCCGTCCCAGCGGGAAGCAGCATTCTGGCGGGAGAGGAAGTCGGCAGCCCGGAAGAGATCGTTGACGTTGATGCTGGTGCCATCCAACAGAGGGGGATTGCTGTCGCGGCGAATGGCATCGTTGACACTTCCGCTTTGGGCCAGGGCCACCCCAGAACCGCTCAGAACCGAGCTCAAAGCCATCCCCACCAGAAGCAGCACTGGGGGCGAGGGGATCCCACGCCAGCAGACGGGCGATCGATTCAGGAGACGGTTGAGAAGCTTGCCGAGCATTTTATTTCTCCGCTTCGTTTACACGAGGGTGCTGCTCCGCCAGCCCCTCTACCAACAACTGCTGCTCTTCGGCGGTCAAGGGGCGCTTGGCCAACAGGTCTGGCCGCCTTTGCCAGGTTCGAACCAGCTGCTGCTGCAGACGCCAACGGGCAATGGCTTGATGGTCGCCTGAGAGGAGTACCGGCGGCACCTTGTACCCCTGAAACTCTGGCGGGCGGGTGTATTGAGGATAGTCCAGCAGCCCCGCCTCGAAGCTTTCCCTCTTTAACGAGTCTACCTTGCCCACAGTGCCCGGCAAGAGCCGCACCACGCCGTTGATCAGGGCCAGCGCCGGAATTTCCCCCCCGGTCAGGACAAAATCCCCCAGCGACACCTCGCGGGTGGCCAGGTATTGGCGGATGCGTTCGTCAAAGCCCTCGTACTGGCCACACAGCAGGATCAGCTGCGCTTTCTGGGACAGCTCCTGCAGCAGCGCCTGGTTCAGCGGTTGCCCCTGGGGCGTCAGCAGAATGATCTCGCAGGGATCCAACCGGGGCAGGGAGGCAACGGCAGCAAAGAAGGGCTCCGGCTTGAGCACCATGCCCACCCCACCCCCGTAGGGCTCATCATCGACACGGCGGTGCTTATCGGTGGCGAAGTCGCGTGGATTGGTGCAGTGGACTTCGGCGATCCCCTGCTGTAGGGCTTTGCCCACCAGCCCAATGCGCAGCGGCGTTTCAAAAAATTCGGGGAAAAGGGTAAGGATATCGAACCGCACAGGACTCAGGACGAGGTGCGCAACCGCTCCAAGTCTAGGCGCAAGGACTCAATCTGATGGATCAGCTCCATCAACTCAGCCATCTCTTCTCTGGAGATAGCCGGCTTGTTGGGGGAGGAAGCTGGTGTCGGGGGAGCATTCTCGACAGGCGCTTCAGAGTCAGGACTTGCCGAGGGGGCGTTGGCGGCTGGATCCCTGAGACTCTCAACGTAACGAACTGCCTCCTGCTCGATCAACTCTCCCTTTTGCTCCAGCTCTGCCGCCAGTTGGCCCAAGTCCATCGAGAGGCGGTTGAGGTTTTCGGTGCGCTTTTCCGGGTCTTGCAGGATTTCCACCAGAGCAGTGGCTGTGCCGTAAAAAATGTGGCGAGCCCGCGTGAACCAATCTGAAGAGCGAGAACTCATGGCAGCAGAAAGAGGTGGGTTGTGGATTATTCTAGGCGATCCACCCGACGGGATGAGCCCAAGGATACAAGCAGAATACCCGGCGTTCGAGGACAGACTGGAGTCTAGTTCTCCAAAGTCTTGAGGGCAATCTCAACCTGAAGACAGGGTTTAATCGACGGCGCGGATCTCGCCGCTGTTCAGGCGCTCCACAATCGATTCCAGCAGTTCGTGCTCTTCTGGGGAAATTTCTTGATCGGCCATGACGGCACTGAGAATCTGCTGTTGCTCGGCGCGAGTCAAGACTTTGTCCGCCAAAGCCCGGTTGATTAGAGCTCTCAGCTCAGAGGGTTGAGAGGGTTCCACCGTTTTTCTCCTAGCGCTGGAGGGCAAGGGGTCCCATAATGGGGTTCTGGATCCAAGAAGCAATGGACAGCGGCCCACCACCCAGTATAACGGTACGGCTGTGGAAACCCAGGTATCCTCAAAAGACCAGAGATCCCAACCTGTGGGGGTGATTGGCGGCGGGCAGTTGGCGCAGATGTTGGCCTTGGCAGCTCGCCAGATGGGGATCCCGCTGGTGGTGCAGGCTGCTGCTCCCACCGATCCGGCGGTGGCAGTGGCCGATGGGGTGGTTTGGGGATCCACAGCCGACAGCCAGGCCACGGCCCAGTTGTTGGAGCGCTGCCCGGTGGTTACTTTTGAAAACGAGTTTATCCCTCTGCCGGAGCTGAAAAAACTGGATCCGGAGGGATCCCGCTTTCGTCCCAGCCTCAGCACGCTAGAGCCGCTGCTGGACAAGTTGCACCAACGGCAGTTCCTGGCGCGGTTGGGGTTGCCGGTGCCGACTTTTTTTCCGCTGGAGGCGGTGTTGGATTCGGCAGACCTGGCCGGGTTGGGCTTTCCGGTGGTGCTCAAGCGACGGCGACAGGGCTACGATGGGCAGGGCACCTGCATCTTGCGCGACCGAGTGGCTTTGCAGCAGGCCCTTAGCCAATCTGAGGGGATCCCGCTATTGCTGGAGGAATGGATCCCGTTCGAGCGGGAGCTGGCGGTGATGGTAGCGCGGGGGCTGAAGGGAGAGATCCGGGTTTATCCGGTGGTGGAAACTGTGCAGATTGAGCAAATCTGCCGCCATGTCCTGGTGCCTGCCCGCATCCCCCCAACCACCGAGGCCGAGATCCGGCGCTTGGCAGCCGATCTGATGGAAAAATTGGGTGCAGTTGGCGTGTTTGGCATCGAGCTGTTCTGGGTGCCGCCCCCCCATCCCAAGGCCGGGATCTGGATCAACGAAATCTCGCCGCGGGTCCACAATTCCGGCCACTACACCCTGGAAGCCTGCCACACCTCACAATTCGAGCAACACCTGCGGGCCATCCTCGGCCTGCCTTTGGGGGATCCCTCCCTCAAGTGTGCGGGGGCAGTGATGGTCAATCTCTTGGGCTATGAGCATGCCACCGGCGATTACCCAGAAAAGCGGCAGCGCCTGGCCCAGCTCCCCAATGCCACGGTGCATTGGTACCACAAAACCCCTGCCCGCCCAGGGCGAAAACTGGGCCATGTAACCGTCTGTCTGCCGACTGCTCCCTCTCCTTTCGAAGCAGCAGCCCTTGTCCGCACCCTCGAATCCCTCTGGTACCCCCAGCCATGAGCCAAGTGTCGGATCCCTCCTTCTCCCCAGACATTCAAGCCCTGATCCAGGCCATGCAACGGCGGGATGTGCCCGCGGTAGCTCAGCAGGTGAACGGCTTGTCCCCTCAAGAGCGCCCTGCTGTGTTGACCCCTGCCCTCCAATACCTGGCCGAGGTGGATCCCGCCAGCGCCCAGTGGTTTGTTCGCCACCTCATGGCCCCTGCGGTCAAAGCGCAACTGCGAGAAGGGATCCTCAAAGCCGCCCAAGACTACCTACAGGAAGCCGGCTTCACCGAAGGGATCGACTACGAATTCAAGCCTGTTCGCGAAAGCGGTGCAGAGCACCATCCCCAATCGGGGGGCAACATCTTGAGCATCAGCCGCAGAGCCTTGCCCTACGCGGCTCCCGATGACGATCCCTTGGGGCAGTTGTTGTTGGCGGAATTCTGCGAATTGCGGGACTAGGCCACTATGAGCAGTACGAGTTATCGGCTGCAGCTGTTGGACATCACCGCCCTGCCCCAACTGCTGGAGCTGGATCGGCGGTGCTATGGGGGATACTGGGGAGAACAGGGATATCGAGCGGAGCTGGAACGACCCACAAGCACGGTGATTGGGGTAGTGGCGGAACCCGTTGCCGTTGGTGCCCCGTGTGGCTCGGGCCGAGCCGAGTTCCCCCTTCCCTCTCCAGGCCCCACCTCGCCGACGCAGACGACAAAAGAGCTGGTGGGCTTCGGCATTCTCTGGCGTATTGAAGAAGAAGCACATATCATCTCCTTGGCGGTGGATCCCGAGTACCGACGACAGGGCTTGGGCCGGCGGATTCTGGAAGAACTGCTGAACCAAGCGAGAGCAGCAGGCTGCCGCTGGGCTACTCTGGAGGTAAAGGCTTCCAATCAAGCGGCAATCCGCCTGTACGAATCGGCAGGGTTTCAACGGCTGGGACGTCGCAAGGGGTATTACAACGGAGAAGATGCGCTGGTGTACTGGAAGAAACCGATTTAGAAAAGCGTCAATTGTATATAAATTGAAGGGCTGTGAACGTTTTTCGGGATACACCTCAAGCCAGACAACAAGCAAGCCAATGGGCTAAGAATATCAAGGCTGCGGGCGATACAATGCAATACAACACATTGACCGGGTGCCGATTGCGTATTTGATTCTTTTATAGATCATCAAAGTGCTCTCGTTTTGTGGATGCAAACTGCTCGACACAGCTCCTTCCGGCAACATTGGCTCTAGCCAATGCAGGCGCATCTACCGTGCAACGGAGACGCTGACTTGATCACGGAGCTCCTGCTCGGTGGGGAAAAGCTATAGCCTGCGATATCAACACCTTGAATTCGATCCTTGCCGTTTGGTGGCCGATCAGAGCTTCAACTTACGGCTGGAGTCCTTGGGCTAATAAGATGTAAAGTTTTATTTCGAGATCCAACATTTCTGCTTCAATATATATTTTTCATATCGTATCCCCCCTCTGGCCAGCTTGCCTGAAAAAACACTTCAGGCTAACCTACACTTGTTATCTGTCCATCCTGAGCATTTTCAAGCTGTGAGGATCATTATGGACATCTCTGGAAACACCATTGGAGATGAGGCCATCTCTTTTGTCGTCAGTCTTTGGTCTAGGCTTATCGATTTTATGCCCAATCTCCTTGCGGCGATTGCCATCTTAATTCTGGGTTGGATAGTGGCCACGGCGGTAGCCTTCGGCGTTAGAGGACTGCTCAAAAGGACGCAACTGGACAATCGCTTGGCTGCTTGGGTTTTGGGCCAAAAGCCCGGCGAGAAGCTGCCCCAAACGGAGCGCTGGGTGGCCGCTGCCGTCTACTGGGTGATTCTTGCTTTTGTGTTGGTGGCGGTACTGAATGCCCTGCAGCTTCAAGCTGTCTCCGATCCGCTCAACAGGTTTTTGGGGGAAATCTTCGTTTATCTGCCAAGGGTGGGTGGGGCGCTGGTGCTGCTGGCTGTGGGCTGGGCGGTGGCTACAGTTGCCCGGCTGGCGGTCATCCAGGGGCTGCGGCGTTTCAACCTCGATGAGCAGTTGGCCCGGCCTCTACAGCAGGAAAGCGCTGCCGGTGAGGCAGGTGCAGAAGGAACCCCAACCGACCAAGAGGGAGGTACAGAGGTCACCCCTTTCCTGCTGAATGAAACTTTGGGCAATGCCCTTTACTGGCTGATTCTGCTGTTCTTTTTGCCGATCATCCTGGATACCCTGAACCTGCAGGGGCCGCTGCAGCCGGTGCAAAACCTGCTGGATCAGTTGCTGTCGATGGTGCCGCGGATTTTGGGGGCGCTGATCATCGGTGTGGTGGGCTGGTTTTTGGCCCGCATCGTGCGTGGGATCGTCTCCAATTTGTTGGTGGCAGCAGGGGCAAATCGGTTGGGGGCACGCTTTGGCGTTCCCCAGTTGGCCCAGATCGTCGGGACGGTGGTGTATGTCTTGGTGTTGATCCCGGCGGTGATTGCGGCGCTGAATGCCTTGGAAATTCGGGCCATCTCCGATCCGGCGGTGGCGATGCTGGAGCAGGTGTTGCGGGCCATTCCCATGATCGCGGGATCCGCTTTGATCCTGGCCGTCTTTTACTTGCTGGGGCAATTTTTGGCCAGCTTGGTAACCCAGTTGCTGCAGGCGGTGGGTTTTGACCGTCTGGTCGCGGGGCTGGGCTTGCCCCTACCTGCTGCTCCTGAGCCTGAAGGGGATCCCGCTGCCAAACGTCGCACTCCCTCCGAGATCGCCGGCTTGGTGGTCTGGGTAGGCGTGGTCTTGTTTGGGGCGGTGCCGGCAGTGGAGTTGCTGCAGTTTGCCGCCCTAACCGACATTGTGCAGGGGCTGTTGCTGATTTCCGGTCGGGTGCTCATCGGCGCCCTGGTGTTTGGGATCGGTCTTTATTTGGCCAATTTGGCCCACTCTATGATCAAGAGCTTGGGTAGCCCTTCCTCAGGGGTACTGGCCCGGGCGGCGCGGGTGGCTATCTTGGTTTTTGTTGGCGCCATGGCCCTGCAGCAGATGGGCGTGGCCACCGACATTGTGGTGTTGGCTTTTGGTCTGGTTCTGGGGGCGATTGCCGTGGCGGTGGCGTTGGCTTTTGGGTTGGGAGGTCGCGATGTAGCTGCCGAGCAGATCCGGCAATGGCTCAAGAGAGAGTGAGAGCGGGCTTCGTAGATATCGCCAAGGGAGACTTTGGTAGAATCACTCGGCTGTGCTACCACCTAGACGATCTGCAATCTAGGCTGAGCAGAGCACCGAGACTCAAGCGTAGGCGAATGCGGCAAGCGGCGTTTCGTCTGCGGGAGAGAATCAGGAACTTGGTGGACGAGTGCCATCGCAAGGTAGCGGCGTTCCTAACGGATAACTACCGATTGATATTCCTCCCCACTTTCGAGTCAGCCAAGATGGTTGCCAAGGCAGGGAGGAAGTTTGGTAGCAAGACGGCAAGGGCGATGCTCACCTGGGCGCACTACCGGTTCAAGCAGTTCCTGAAGTTTCAAGCCAAGAAGAAAAACGTGGTCGTCGTGGAAGTATCGGAAGCGTACACCAGCAAAACCTGTACTAAGTGCGGGCACATCCACACTAAGTTAGGTGGCGCAAAGGTGTTCACATGCCCCAAGTGCAACCACAGGCTACCACGAGATTGGCAAGGCGCTCTGGGTGTTATGCTCAGAGCTTTGCGGGATACCGCCTTTCTGTTCGGAAACGGACAGAATGCTATCGCTTCACCGTTGAGCAGTAATGCTCAGCAGTGTTCGGCGTAAATGTATCAGCCTTTCTCTGTAGACGTTCGATTGCACCTAAAAAATTGCCCCGCCCATCACCGGGCGGGGTTATTGCTGCATCCTCAGGCCAGCTTAAACTGCCTCTGGAACTTTGGCCTCTTCCGCCGCCACTTCCTGCACCACGATCTTGCCCCGGAACACCACGTAGTTGTAGATGTTGTAGGACAAGATAACCGGGATCAGAAAGCCAATAAAGGTGAGCATAAACACCAGCGAGCTGGGGGAGGCTGCCGCTTCGTAGATGGTGACGCTGGGGGGGATGATGTTGGGGAAGACCATGAACCCCAAGCCGATAAAAGAAAGCGCAAAGATCAAAAAAGTGTAAACCAAAACGCTATTTTCTTCCCGCCGGCGCAGGCTGCGCAGCAACAACGCCACCAACAAAAGTCCCAGAACTGGGATGGCAGCAAAGATGTAGAAAAGAGGGGGCGAGAAAAGCTGAGCACGCGCCTGCTCGGACATGATAGGAGTGCTGATGGTGATAAACACTGCCCCCAGTAAAGTTGTCCAGGTGGCGATGGTTGCCGTCTTGTAGTAGGTTTCCTGAAGCTCGCCGGTGGTCTTAACGATTAGGTAGGCTGAGCCGATTAACACATAGCCCTGGATCAAAGTAAGAGCCACCAACAGCGTGCGCCAGGTCAGCCAATCCCAGGGGCTGCCGGCAAAGTGGCCGGCTTCGTCCACGCGGATCCCTTCGAAGACGCTGCCCAAGGCAAATCCCTGGCCCAAGGCTGCCAAAAAGCTGCCCACTCCAAAGGCCAGGTTCCACACCAACTTGTTGTCGGCGTTTTCCCGAAACTCGAAGGAAACGGCCCGCAAGATCAGGCCCACCACCATGATCACCAAGGGTATGTAGAGGGCATTGAGAATGGTGGCGTAGGCGAGAGGAAAAGATCCAAATAGGGATCCCCCCATCAACACCAGCCACGTCTCGTTGGCATCCCAAACATTGCCCAAGCTGGTCATGAGAATGCTGCGCCGCGTCTCGCTGGAGGCCGTCAGGGAGAGGATACCAACTCCCAGATCAAACCCGTCCAGCAGAACGTAGAGAAATAGGAATAGGCCCAGGATAAAAAACCAAACCTGGGGCAGAAACCGCTGTAAAGGCTCAAAAGATTCCATCGCTGTTCCCTCTGCTTTGAGTATTTCTGACCAGTGCGAGACAGTTCCCGATGGCGATCCCCAGTCCCTCTCCCTCTAGGGAAGGGAAGTTGGGAGTTGACGTAGCGAAGGGTTTCACTGCTGTGGGGAATGGGCCTGCTACGTTGCCCTGTTGCTACTTGGAGTCACCAGTTAGATGGCTACCAAACTGCTGCTACCGAGCTTCTGCAGGACGGCGATCCGGTTCGTGGCGGGCAGGCTCGACCACGATCACCGGCTGCGTTGCCGGGACAGGGGCGGGCAACTCCAGGTTTGGCCCTTCGCGGATGATGCGGCTGCCAAAGTAAAGGGCGGCCACGAAAAACACGGTGTACAAGATGGTCAAGCCGATCAAGGAGAACAACACTTCTCCTGCCGGCAGCGGTGAAACCGATTCCACCGTGCGCAGTTGTCCATACACAATCCAGGGCTGCCGACCCACACAGCGGACGATCCAACCAGTTTCAACGGCGATGTATCCCAGGGGTGCTGCGAAGATCCAAGCTCTCATCAGCCATTTCTGCTGAGAAAGGGCCTCCACTGAGAGCTTGCCCCTCAGCCATTGGACAAGGGTAACTCCGACAAGCCCGGCCAGAAAAAGACCAATGGCCACCATCGTTCTGAAGGAGTAGTAGATCAGGCCGACCATGTGGGGACGATTTTGGGGATCCCAGCTTTTGAGCCCTTGAATGGGTCGATCCAGCCTGGGTTTGAACTCCAGCAGATAGCCCAGCGCGCCAGGGATCTTCACCTCCCACTCGTTGCGCTCTTCGCGGTCGTTGGGCACAGCCAACAGGCTCCAGTCTGCCCGCTCGCCGGCAGGGATCGTCTCCCACTGGGCCTCCATGGCCGCCAGCTTGGCCGGCTGATAGCGATAGACTTGCTCCGCGCTCAGATGGCCGACGAACACCTGCAAAGGGGCGACCACCAGGGTCATTGCCAAGACCACTTTGAGGGAGCGGGAGAAGAACTCGCTGTGCCGCCGCTTGAGAATGTACCAGGCACTGATGCCACCGATAACAAACAAAGAGGTTTCCAAGGTGGCAAAAAACATGTGCAGAAAGCTGTTGACCATGAAGGGGTTGACAATAGCTTGCAGGTAGTCCCGCACCACAAATTTCCCATCGACGAACACGCCACCTGCCGGCGT
The DNA here is from genome assembly GCF_054058395.1 of Thermostichus sp. OS-CIW-26. Classification (NCBI taxonomy): domain Bacteria; kingdom Bacillati; phylum Cyanobacteriota; class Cyanophyceae; order Thermostichales; family Thermostichaceae; genus Thermostichus; species Thermostichus sp. OS-CIW-26. The sequence continues at coordinate 40,274 of NZ_JBSSAG010000017.1, forward strand.
CTGCAGCCAAGAGTTGGCCGTCAGGATCCAAAAGGTGGATAGGTTGGCACCAAAAGCTACCAGGATCGTCGAGATCCAGTGAATCACCGGCGGGACGCGCTCCCAGCCGAACAGCATGATCCCCAGAAAGCTGGCCTCCAGCATAAAGGCCATCGTGCCCTCAAAGCCCAGGATGGTGCCGAAAAAATCTCCCACTGCTTCGGAGAAGGGCGCCCAGTTCATGCCAAACTGAAAAGCCATTGGCAAGCCTGAGGCCACGCCAATACCGAAGTTCAACACATAGAGTTTTGACCAGAAACGGGCGTGACGGTAGTAATCTAGGTTGCGGGTTTTTAGCCAAAGTCCCTCAATAACAACAAGGTAAATGGCCATCCCCGTTGTTAAAACCGGCCACAACATGTGAAAAATGGCCGTGAGGGCAAACTGTAGACGAGAAAGGGCAACGGTATCCAGAAACATGATTTGTACCAAGTTTAGATGAATTGACCCATACAGCTTTTTCCGACAACATCTGCTGCAATTGATACAGCTACATCTCTTGCATGAAAAACATCTTGCTGACTGGCAGACATCAGATGAGGCCGGGAAAGCCGCGCTTTGTGGTTCCTTCTAACATCGAATCTTGGCTAAGACAATCGACAAGCTGTCCGACTCTAAAGGTTAATTTTAGGATTCTGTGAGATATAGACCTTTTTTTGTAATTTGGACTACAAAGCAAAAAGCCCTCTGTGAACCTAGCGGCCAAAAACTGGCAGGCCATTGACATAGGGTTCTGGTTTTCTTCGTCTTTAAACAACAAAACTGTTGTCCCAATAGATCGAGGAGCGATTCCCACCAAGGGAGGACTTCCGGTTTACAGAGCCGGCAGACGGCTGCTGATCGTCCCTGGAGCTTGCCAGAATTGGGATCCCAGTTTGCAGGGTGGGGTGGAAGATGTCGTTTATTCCGCTGGTGCGCTTTCTAGGCCAGTCCGGCTTGATTCAAGAGCTGGCCGCCTGCTTGAGATCGCAGCGACGGGCAAATCTGCAGGGGGCAGGGCGGATTGCCAAGGGGTTGATCGCCTCGGCTTTGGCCCAGCAGGAGGGAAGATCCCTGCTGGTGATCACTGCCACGCTGGAAGAAGCAGGCCGCTGGACAGCGCAATTGGAGGGCATGGGCTGGGAGACGGTGCAGCTCTACCCCACCTCCGAGGCTTCCCCCTACGAACCTTTTGACCTGGAACCGGAGCTGGTGTGGGGCCAGTTTCAGGTGCTGGCCGATTGCCTCCAGGGGAAGAAGGGCATGGCCATTGTGGCGACAGAGCGGGCCCTCCAACCCCACCTCCCTCCCCCAGAGGTGTTGCGGGCCTTTTGTCTCCAGCTGGAACCCGGCTTGGAGATGTTTCCCCAGCAACTGGGGCAGCAGTTGACCCGTCTGGGCTACCAGCGGGTGAGTCTGGTGGAAAGCGAGGGGCAGTGGAGCCAAAGGGGCGACATTCTCGACGTTTTCCCAGTGGCCTGCGAGTGGCCGGTGCGGCTGGAGTGGTTCGGCAACGAGCTGGAGAGGCTGCGGGAGTTCGACCCGGTGAGCCAGCGCTCTCAAGACGGGATCCCCCATGTCTGGCTAACTCCCACTGGCTACGGACCCATCCTCTGGCCGGCTCTGCAGGAAAAAGCCGATCAGCTCTCCCAGGGCCTACGGCAGCAGTTGGAGCAGTCGCCGTCTCCTCCGGAGGGCTTGCGCCGTTTTCTCGGCCTGCTCTACGATCCGCCAGCCAACCTGCTGAGCTATCTGGATCCCGAGGCTTTGATCCTGATCGACGAGCCGGAGCAGTGCCAAGCCCACAGCCGGCAGTGGCTAAGCCACGCCCAGGAGCAGTGGCAGCTGGCCCGGGCCAGCGAGCCAGCTCTGGTGCCTTTCCACCGCCCCTTTGATCTCAAGGCTCCCGACTGGGATCCCTTCCCCTGCCTGTTGGCCCGCACCTTTGCCCCTGCTGGCGAAGCCGAAGCTGCCCTTGACCTAAAAAGCCGGCCTGTGCCTACTGCTCCCCACCAGTTTGGATCCCTGGCCAAAACCCTGCGCGAGTACCGCAAGCAGCAGTTGCAGGTGTGGATCCTCTCTGCCCAGCCCTCCCGCACCGTAGCTCTGCTGCAGGAACACGACTGCCCCGCCCAGTACGTGCCCAATCCCAAAGACTTCCCGGCCATCGAGCGCCAGCTGCAGTCCTACACCCCAGTGGCCCTCAAGTATTCCGGCCTGGCCGAGCTGGAGGGGGTTCTCCTGCCCACCTTGGGGTGGGTGGTGCTCACCGACCGCGAGTTTTTCGGCCAGCACAGCCTGGCCACCCCTACTTATGTGCGCAAGCGCCGCCAGGCCAGCTCTCGCCAGGTGGATCCCAACCTGCTCAAGCCAGGGGATTTTGTCGTTCACAAGGCCCATGGCATTGGCCAGTTTCTGCGCTTAGAAAGCCTCACCATTGGGGGCGAAACCCGCGAGTACCTGGTTATTCAATACAGCGATGGCCTGTTGCGGGTGGCTGCCGACCAGGTCAACTCCCTTTCCCGCTACCGCGCCAGCGGGGATGGACCACCTGCCCTGCACAAGATGTCCGGCAGCACCTGGGAAAAGACCAAACAGAAGGTGAAAAAGAGCCTGCGAAAAGTGGCCTTTGACCTGCTGCAGCTCTATGCCAAACGCGCCGAACAGGAGGGCTATGCCTTCCCGCCCGATTCTCCCTGGCAACAGGAGCTGGAAGATTCTTTCCCCTATCCCCTGACGCCGGATCAACTCCGAGCTGTCCAGGAGATCAAGCGGGATATGGAATCTCCACGCCCTATGGATCGGCTGCTGTGTGGGGACGTGGGCTTTGGCAAAACAGAGGTGGCAATCCGTGCCATTTTCAAAGCCGTAACCGCCGGCAAGCAAGTAGCTCTCCTGGCGCCAACCACCATTCTTACCCAGCAGCACTACCACACCCTCAAAGAGCGCTTTGCTCCCTATCCTATTCAAGTGGGCTTGCTCAACCGCTTCCGCACCTCGGAGGAGAAAAAAGAAATCCTATCCCGTCTCAAGAGTGGCGAACTGGATGTTGTGGTGGGCACCCACCAGCTTTTGGGCAAGGATGTGCAATTTCGGGATTTAGGCCTTTTGGTTATTGACGAAGAGCAGCGCTTTGGCGTCAACCAAAAAGAGAAAATCAAACTTCTCAAAACCCAGGTGGATGTACTCACCCTCACCGCCACCCCTATTCCCCGCACTCTGTATATGGCCTTGTCGGGTTTGCGGGAAATGAGCTTGATCCAAACTCCGCCTCCTTCCCGCCGGCCTATCAAAACTCACCTTTCTCCCTACAACCCCGAAGTCATCCGCACGGCTATCCGCCAAGAGTTGGATCGCGGCGGTCAAGTCTTCTATGTCGTCAACCGCATTGAAGGCATCGAAGAAACCAGTGCCAAATTGCGGGAGTGGGTGCCCGGTGCTCGCATTGCCATTGCCCACGGGCAGATGCCGGAAGGGGAGCTAGAGGCAACGATGCTGGCTTTTAACAATGGGGAAATCGATATCCTGGTCTGCACGACGATTATCGAATCCGGTTTGGATATTCCCCGCGTCAACACCATTTTGATTGAAAATGCTCAGGAGTTTGGATTGGCTCAGCTATACCAGCTGCGGGGGCGGGTGGGCCGGGCTGGGATCCAAGCCCATGCTTGGCTGTTTTACCGAGAAGACGGGATCCTCACCGAGGAGGCCCGCAAACGTCTCCAGGCCATTCAGGAATTTACCCAACTGGGATCCGGCTATCAGTTGGCAATGCGGGATATGGAAATTCGTGGCATTGGCAACCTGCTGGGAACGGAACAATCCGGGCAAGTCAATGCGGTGGGCTTCGATCTTTACCTGGAAATGCTGCAAGAAGCCATTCGAGAAATTCGCGGCCAGGAGATCCCGCAGGTGGAGGACACGCAAATCGACCTGAATGTTACCGCTATGATCCCGCAAAGCTATATTCCCGACGAAGATCAAAAGATGCAGGCTTATCGACAACTGGCCGCTGCTGGCTCTCGGGTCGAGCTGTTGCAAATTGCCCAGGAATGGCAAGACCGCTTTGGCCCCCTGCCCAAGCCCACTCAGGAGCTGCTGCGGGTAATGGAGCTGAAGATCCTGGCCCGCACGCTGGGCTTTTCCCGCATTAGGCCAGCCAAGGAGCATGTCCTTTTGGAAACCCCCATGGAGGAGCCGGCTTGGAATCGCCTGAAAGAGGCTCTGCCCACTCACCTGCAGCCTCGCTTTGTTTACCAACCGGGCAAGGTGACGGTGCGGGGTCTGGGGATGGTGCCGGCGGCGCAGCAACTGGAGAACCTTTTGCAGTGGCTGGACAAGATGAGCCTGGCCCTGAGCCGGATGGAGGCTGGGATCCCAATGACCCCCTAGATCTTGCCGGATCCCTCTCGAGGCGGGCCCATGCTCTGGTGTGAGAGAGTGGAATGGCCGGCCCTCCTCTCTTCAGCGCTCCTTTTTGCATCGGCTTCGCGTTTGCATCGGGTTCGCGTCATGAAAGTTCTAGAAGCTCACCACCTCCAAAAAACCTACCGGCAAGGAGGCAGGGAGGTGCGGGCGGTGGTGGATGTATCCCTGACGATGGCGGCAGGGGAGATCCTGGCTTTTCTGGGGCCCAACGGGGCCGGCAAGACCACCACCATCAAGCTCATTGCCGGGCTGATCCAACCCGACGCGGGCACAGTGCGCGTTCTCGGACGGGATCCCCACAGGGATCCTGGCACATTGGCCCAAGTAGGGGCGGTGCTGGAAGGCAACCGCAACCTCTACTGGCGGCTGACCCCCCTCCAGAACTTGGAGTACTTTGGCGTGCTGCGGGGGCTACCCCCCAGAACCGCCCGGCAACGGGGGCTAGAGCTCCTGGAGACCTTTGGCCTGTGGGAAAAGCGGGATGTTGCCGTGCAAACCCTTTCGCGGGGTATGCAGCAGAAGGTGGCCATTGCCGTTGCCCTCCTGCACCAGCCGGCCCTGTTGCTGCTGGATGAGCCCACCCTAGGGCTGGACGTGGAAGCCGCCCAAGCGGTGAAATCCCTGATCCGCCAAATTGCCGCTTCGGGTCGAGCCATCTTGCTCACCACCCATCAACTGGATATTGCGGAAGCGCTCTCGGATCAGGTAGCCGTTATTCGACAAGGGGTGATCATCGCCCAAGCCCCCACGGGAGAGTTGATCCGGCACTTTGCCGGCGCCGTCGGTACTTACCGGATCGAGCTGGAACAGGGGCTGGATCCCTGGAGGTTTGAACAACTGGCCCGCCAAGGGGTGGAGATTCTCGGATCCCATCGGGTGCGGTTCAGCGGCCCGCCAGAGATGCTCTATCAGGTGCTGGAGATCTTGAAGCCTTTGCCCTTGCTCAGCCTCAAACGAGAGGAAGCCGATCTCACCCATATTTTCCTCGAGTTGTTGAAAAGGGGAGAGGGGCAAGGATGATGCCGGTGATACACCTGTTTTGGGCTGAACTGAAGCGGGCCTGGATCCAGTACATTCGCTATCCGGCGGAGGCCCTGGGCGGGATCCTGATCACCACGTTCTTCTTCTATGCCCTCTTTGCCGGCGCCCAATATGTGGCAGGGCCTGCCTCCCAATTTGGCGAACGGTTGGATGCGGTGGTGATCGGCTATGTGCTCTGGACGCTGGTCATTTTTGTGGTGAACGACATCGCCCTCAACCTGCAGGTGGAAGCCCAGACGGGGACGCTAGAGCAGGTGCTGCTTTCGCCCTTTTCCGCGGCCACCCTGTTTCTGGCGCGGGCTTGTGCCAGCTTGGTGTTGCGCTTTTCTGTTGTTGTCGTCATTTTGGGTGCCATTTTGCTGCTCACGGGCAGTCGGCTGCGCTTTCCCCCCAGTTTGGTGCTGCCGCTCTTGAGCGTGGTGCTGGGGGCCTACGGTTTTTCGTTTTTGCTGGGATCCGCCGCTCTGATTTGGAAGCGAATTCAGCAGCTTTTAATTATCAGCCAATTCGGCTTGCTTTTTCTGTTGGCTGCTCCCACGGAAGAATGGCCGGGATCCCTGAGGTGGCTAGGGCAAAGTCTGCCCATGACGGCGGGGGCGGGGCTGTTACGCGACGTGATGGTGCGGGAGGCGGGCTTGGATCCCGTGCGCTTGGCCATGGCTCTAGCCAGCGGCGTTTTCTACTTCGGCCTGGGCTTGCTGACCTTTCGCTGGGCAATGCGGCTAGCCAAACGTCAAGGGATCCTGGGATCCCAGTAGAGGTCTGCAGGAGGGCATCTAGAGCGAACGTTGGTCGGGGGAGCGGTGCAGCAGGTGAGGGAAGTGGTATTCTACCGCTCCAGTGACCGGGTTGTTTTCGGGGAAAGCCATGCTCCGCCGGCTCAGCTCTTGCAGCGCCTTTTCAATTTCGTCAAAGTCGGCAGGTAAGTCGATAGCTATCTCCGCAAGGGTGAGGATCCCTTGCCGCTGTTGGGCTAGCCGCAGGATCTCCCGCATCAGAGCTTGACCTTTGAGGGGCTGAGGAGGTGCTGAGGTGGTTTTTGAGGAAGCTGGGGATGGGGAGGGTCGGGATCCCTGCAGGACGGCCAGCTTGAAGTTGTAGTTCTCCACCATGCCTGGGATCAAAAACAGGTCAATTAACTGGCCAAAGCCCAGCAGGCCAAAGGTGAACAGCCAGAGGATGCCTGTTCCAGTCTTGCCCAGGTAGAAGCGATGGACGCCACAGATCCCGAAGATGCCCAACGCCCAGAGGATATAGGCAGTACCGACAGACTTGGGTTCAGCGGGGGGCAGCAGGTAGCGAGAACTCATGGGGATTTGACGAGATAACTCCGAGCGGGTACTTCCAGTTTGTCATCTTCTGGTCTGGACGGGCAGAAGAGAACCGGCGTGATCTCTGCAAGCAAGCTGGGATCCCTTCTACGCTCTTGTCTGAGGGAGGGCAGCCTCAACGGGAAAACAACCGGAATAATGAGATCCAAGTCCCCCAGGCTCAAAGAACTCCGTCTCCCGCTCACGCAAGCAGTGGACATGCCTATAGAAGGCAAGGGAAAGTCGATGTTTGAGCCAATTTTAATCGGGTTGAGCGCTGTGCTCTGGGGCCTCCTCTGGGGCTACGCTACATTGCTGGTTGTGCTGGTGAACTTTAAGGAGCAAGGATCGGTTTACGCCTACCCTATGCAGGCGGTGCTGGATCGCTTTGTCGAATCCTTGGGGTTAGACTGGCTCAAAGCTCTCCATGCTATGCAACTGAGGCCGCTGCGCCGGATCAGCTATGCTCTGTTTGGTGCCGTCACCCTAGGGGTGGCTTTCATGCTCTGGGTGTTGGGGTGAGGCGATGACCAGATCGACAGGCGCATTCCCGCAGCAACTGCAAATGCGTTAACCCAACCCGAGTTCTCGACAGGCTCATAATGACCGCTGCCCAACTGGTTGCTATTCTCTCCACTGCCATTGCCACCGCCACACCGGTGGTCTTCGCCTGTGTGGGGGAAACCATTACCGAGCGGGCAGGGGTGATCAACCTCTCCGCAGAGGGGACGATCATGCTGGCGGCCATGGTTGGGTTCGCCGTGGCCAAGCTGACGGGAAGCTTGGTATTGGGCTTTTTGGCTGCCGCCGCGGTGGGAGCGCTGTTTGCTGGGATCGTGGCCTTTGGCTCGCTGACCCTGAAGGGATCCCAAATTGCCATTGGTTTCGTCTTGACCCTATTGGGGGCGGATTTGTCTTCCTTTTTGGGCAATCCGTTCGTGCGGATCCCAGGGCCAACGGTGCCCAGCCTGCCGATCCCCTTCTTGAGAGAGGTGCCACTGCTGGGGCCGCTCCTGTTCCGAGGGGATCTGTTGCTGTACGCCAGCTACGCGCTCATCGGGGGAACTTGGTTCTTTTTGTATCGCACTCAGCCTGGCCTGATGTTGCGGGCTATGGGAGAACAGCCGGCGGCGGCTTTTGCCCGCGGCACCAATGTCATTTTCTGGCGCTATGTTTACACCCTTGTGGGGGGATCCCTATTGGGCTTGGCGGGGGCTGCCTTTTCTCTGGATTTCAAGGCCGGCTGGAGCCACCGACATACAGCAGGGTATGGCTGGATTGCCTTGGCCATCGTCATCTTCGGTGGCTGGAACCCCTTGCGGGTAGCTCTGGGGGCCTACCTGTTCGGCATTTTGCAGTCCTTCGCTGGGGTTGCCCAGACCACCATCCGCGCCGTGCCCACCCAAGTTTTCACGGTGGCCCCCTTCGTGTTGATGATTTTGGCGCTGGTGCTCACCTCTGGGGAATGGCGGGAGTGCGGCTTGCGCGGGCTCCCACCTCGGCTGCGGCGCTGGATTCAGCAGGCGGTGAAGGCCACGCCGCCGGCAGCTCTGGGGCAGCCGTTTGAACCGGGCTAGAAGGGATCCCTCCTCAGCAAGGGGGAATCTGAAAGCGCTAGAAAATAGCCTGCAGTTTTTTAAGGCAAGCCTGGATCTGCGCCATCTCCGAGGGATCCAGCTTTTGGAAGCGCTCTTTCAAGTAGGCGACGTGGGCCGGGAAAATTTCCTCAAACAGTTTTTCCCCCGCCTCTGTCAGCACGACCTTAAAGCAGCGTCGGTTTTCCGGGGGCACTTCCCGGCGCACCAGCCCTTTTTGTTCCAGGCGATCCACAATGCCGGTCAGTGTCCCTTTGGTCACCAGCGTTTTTTGGGCCAAGACATTCATGGTCATCCCAGGGGTATTGCCAAGGGTAACCAACACATCGAATTGGGGGGCCGTCAGCCCCATTTGCCGAATGTGAACCCCGGCGTAATTTTCAAAAGCTTGGTAGGCCCGCGCCAGATCCCGCAACAGCCCCAAAAAAGGCTCACGGGCCGCCAATACCGTCCCCCTCAGCGGAACAGAGTCCTCAGGCTTGAGAACCTCGTCGCTTTGGAGAAGGGGGGATGGAGAGGAGTCAGCGGGAGTGGGCATGGTTGAAGATCGCAGTTCGCGTTGGTGGAACAAACTCAAACCCAAAGGACAGTCTCGGCTCCATGATAGCCCACTGTAGTACAGTTCTAACGCAAAATGAACTACGTCTATCTGCTTTGCTGAGCTAGCCCCTTCGCCGTTATGTGGTTCTCATAAAAAAAGGGGATCCACTGGATGGATCCCCCGTGACGGACAGAGCTTGTGGGGCAAACACCCGCCCAAGGCAGGTGACCACAGCAGACACTAGGGCTTCAGCTCGCTCCCAAAGCTCTTGGCGTGGGCACGAGTTCCTGTGGCATGGGTCACCGCTCCGGCGTTGGAAGTTCCCCCAAGCTGGTCGAAAAGGTGCCCGCGATAGGTGGTAATCACGGGAAGACGATCCCAGTTCAGAAAGCCATCGGGGCCGTAGTGGAGAATGCGTGTGATGTCCCAGTGGGAAGCCGAAGTGCCATCCGGGTGGAAGAAGATGGCCCCGTTTCCGGTCGGCTGAGGCGCTGCTTGAGCCAGGCTAGAGGAGAAGACGGAAGAAGACAAAACGCATACAGTCGCAGCCAACGCTGCCCTCAGAGAATAGCTACGCGTAGCTAGCACGCTCTTGCTCGTTCAAAGCTGAACGTTAAGAAAAGTAACACAGCTTCGGACGAGTTTGCAAGAGCAGAGCAAATTACCAGTGTGCGACGTGCCCAAAGTGAGCACGCCGCCTCCTATCCCGCTATTCTGGCAGGCCAGCTTACGGGGTCCATAACTGTTGTTAACTATCTCTTAACTATCTCATAACTGTCAAGGTTTCTCGCAGGGCTTTTGGGGTACCTGCTCCAGGGCATAGCCGTCCTTCTGGTCAGGCGGCTCTTCTGGGGTTTTTGGCCAGTGGCTGCCATGCTCGTCTGAGCTGTTTGAATTGCTGTTGCCAGCGCTGCAATTCGCCCGCCTCCAACGGGATCCCACCGAAGCGCACCTCCAGGTAGCGCTCCAAGAACTGGATGGCCACCTGGGCTTGTGGTAAGTCGGAGTGGCGCAAGTGTTCCAGGCAGGCCTCAGGGCCTAGGTGGGCTGGGATCCCCACCGCCGTCGCCAGATCCCGCAGTTGCAGATAAAGCCTTGAGATAAGCTGGCGGCGCTGCTGCGACTTGGGTAGAGCCGCCGGGATCCAGCGCATCCCAGCAAAGGCCAGACTCGGTAGCAAGAGGCCAACCATCCAGGTGGGCCAGGGGGGCGGAGGCTGCCACAGGGATCCCATCACCACCCCATTGCCGGCAGTGGCCAACAGAATCCACCCCCCATCCTGCCAGCGCACGGCCTGATAGCGGCGGCGGCGACCCCAATAGGCCATGGATCCCGTGATCAAAACCACCCCCAACACCGGCAGGCCATTCTGCTGCAACGTTTGCCCCAAGGCAACCAGGCTGCGACGGAAGCCAGCACCGACATCCTCTCGATCCGGAGAGGCGGCTACAGCGCTAGCCAGCTCCTGGATCTGCCGCCAGATCTGCCGCTGGGTGGATAGGTCGTACTGGATGACGTACTTAAACCAGCGGAAGCGCAAGCTGTCGTAGAAATCTTGAAGGGGATCCCACCAGCTCTGCCGCTGACTAACATTGGCCTCTGCCGGCGTAGCGTCAAAGATGACCCAGCCGTAGGGGCCAAAGGGGATCTCCGTCCAGGAATGGGCGTCGGCATTGCGTACTGCCAGATAATTTTCCTGCGCCACCCAGCGCCCGCCCAAAAAGCCATTCACCATCCGGGCTGGGATGCCAATGCTGCGGGCCAGCACCGTCAGGGCTGTGGCGAAATATTCGCAGTGGCCCCGCCGATGGGTGAACAGAAAGGCTTCCAAAGGCGGTTCAGGGCCGGGATCCGGCAGATCGGTGGTATAGGCGTAGTTCTCCAGCAGGTAGTTCTGCAAAGCCGTCACCTTGCCAAAGACATCGGGGATCCCAGCGGTAACGTCTTCAGCCAAGGCGGGAATGCGAGGATCCAGGTCTGCTGGCAACTGCAGATAGGCTGCCTGTTGGACTGGGTCGAGAGCACTGAACAGCTCCGCGTGGCCTAGCCGGCGCAAGCGCGGGCTTAACTCCCTTGAGATCCGGCTCCGGGCGCGGTAAAGATGGGGCACCTGCCGAGGCAGAGAATGGCCAACATCTCCGGTCTCGCTCAGGATGAGGCGGCGATTCTGCCGTTGCCAAGCTTGTTGCACCGTCGCTGCTCCGCCCCGCTCCAGCCATTCCATCTCCACCAGCGGGGCCACCCCAAAAACGGTGTTGGTGACCAGCGGCTCCAGATAGATAAGCTGCTCCAAGGGGAGAAGCAGCAGGTCGGGAGCAGTGGGGATCAAGCTGGAGGCAGAGAGATCAAATACCCCTGCTGCGTTGGGGAAAATGGGGATGAAGCGGTCTAGCGTTCGCGACCAGGCCCGTCCATCGTAGCGATCGAAGCTGATCCCGCGCCAGTAGAGGGACTCCACACGGGGCGGCACCCCTGCCGGAAATTCCACCCGCATGACAACGGTGTTATCGGTTTTGAGGGTGCCGAATGCTCCCAGGCTGACTTCTTCGGCAAAGCCAGTGGTCATCACCGGCGAGCGGGCCTGGCGACCCAGAATTCCTAAACTGACCCGCGGGAACAAGAAAAACAAAGCCACGGACAGGATCACCGCCAGCAAAGCCAGGGATCCGAGAAAGCCCAAAAAGTTGAGGTTGATGCCACGGGTTTGGCTGGCTGCCTGCGGGTGCTGCTCTGCTTGCAGGCGCAGGTGGTAAAGGGTGAGGTTGATTAGCCCTACCCCCACGTACAGCAAAAACAGCAGCCCAAAGCTGATGTCTTCGTTGAACAGGGTGGCAATGGCCATCAGCAGCAGAGACAGCACCGCCAACTGGATGTGATCGGCTGCCCGTTCCCGCTGAAACAGCTTGGCCCCCGTTAGGTAAAGCACCAAGCCAATGGCCCCATCGGAAAAGGGAAGGATCCCAAAGATAACCAAAGCCAGCAGGCTAAGCAACACCGCCACCGTCAGGGGCATCCACAGGGGGGCATAGCGGGCAAAAGCAATCCTTGGCGGCTCCCAAAACCAACTGCAGGCCCCTGCGGCCAAGCAAACGGCAATGACCGGTGGCGACAGAGCCTGATCCCCCAGACAAAGGGCCGTGAAGGCGATCCCCACCAACAGGTAAACAAACACCTTTTGAACGGATGGCAGTGTCCAGGTCATGGCCCTTGGGATTCAATTCTTTCCAGCATAGCCAAGTCTTTTTTGCTACCGGTTTGCCCTCCCTGGGATCCCCTTTTGGACAAAGCGAAGAGCATTAGAATCGTTAACTAAGAATCGTTAAGATTTTGTTACTCGCCGGTCTCGACGGGATGCCTGTGACACGCTGCGCGAAAAGGTGGTGAGATGTCCAGCCAAAACGAAATTCACGTGGTGGGGGCGCGGCAGCACAACCTCAAGAATGTCGAGCTGCGGATCCCGCGGGATCGCCTGGTGGTGTTCACCGGCGTCTCCGGCTCTGGCAAATCTTCTTTGGCCTTTGACACCATTTTTGCCGAAGGGCAGCGGCGCTATGTGGAATCCCTCAGTGCCTATGCGCGGCAGTTTTTGGGGCAACTGGACAAGCCGGATGTGGATCGCATCGAAGGGCTGAGTCCGGCCATCTCCATCGATCAAAAGTCCACCAGCCACAACCCCCGTTCCACCGTCGGCACCGTTACCGAAATCTACGACTACCTGCGGCTTCTGTATGGGCGAGCTGGGATCCCGCACTGCCCCCATTGCAACCGGGTGATCGCCCCCCAGACGGTGGATCAAATTGTGGATCAGATCCTGGCCCTGCCGGATCGGACGCGGTTTCAGTTGCTCTCGCCGGTGGTGAAAGGGAAAAAGGGCACCCACGCCAACTTGTTGCAAAGCTTGCGCCAGCAAGGGTTTGTACGCGTGCGTGTCGACGGCCAGGTATGGGATCTCAGCGAAGAGATCACCTTGGACAAAAACAAGACCCACACTATCGAGGTGGTGGTGGATCGGCTGGTCAAGAGCCCCGACATAGCGGAGCGACTGGCCGATTCTCTGGCAACCTGCCTGCGCCAGTCGGGAGGAATTGCGGTGGTGGAGCTGCTGCCGCGGGAAGAGGAGCGAGAACAGCTGCTGCAAAAGGTGGCCGAGTCGGCGGGGCAATACCTGAACGGCAAGCCAACGGAGCTGATTTTTTCTGAGCAATTTGCCTGCCCGGAGCACGGTTCGGTGATGGGCGAGCTGTCGCCGCGCCTGTTTTCCTTCAACTCGCCGATTGGGGCCTGTCCTGTCTGCCACGGGCTGGGTTTTGAGCCCATCTTCGACCCCGAGCGGATCGTGCCCGATCCCAAGCTCCCCTTGTACGCGGCCATCGCCCCTTGGGCAGAGCGGGAGAACCCCTACTATCTGGCTTTGTTGGCGGGAGCCGCCAAGGCTTTTGGCTTTGACCTCAGCAGCCGCTGGTGCGATCTCACCCCCCAGCAACAGCAGATCATCCTCTACGGCGCCGACCAGGAGGTCTACATCGCCGAGGTAGAATCTCAGTACCGAGGCCGGGGGTACTATCGCCGCTATGAGGGGGTGATTCCCCAATTGCAGCGGCACTACCAGGAAACCACTTCCGAAATCTATCGGCAAAAGCTGGAAGCCTACCTCACCTACCGTCCCTGTTCCGCCTGTGGGGGATCCCGTCTCAAGCCGGAAGCTCTGGCCGTGCGCATCGGCGGCTACCGCATTACCGATCTCACCGAGATCTCCATCCGCGACTGCCTGCACCGCCTGGAGCAGCTAAACCTTACCCCCCGCCAAGCGCAGATCGGCGAGTTGGTGCTGCGGGAGATCAAAACCCGGCTGCAGTTTTTGGTGGATGTGGGCCTCGACTACCTCACCTTGGCCCGCCCGGCCATGACCCTCTCCGGGGGCGAGGCGCAGCGGATCCGGCTGGCCAGCCAGATGGGCTCCGGCTTGACGGGGGTGCTCTACGTGTTGGACGAACCCTCGATTGGCCTCCACCAGCGGGACAACGAGCGCCTGTTGCAAACCCTGTTTCGCCTGCGAGATCTGGGCAACACCCTGATCGTGGTGGAACACGACGAAGAAACCATCCGTGCCGCCGACCACATCGTCGATATCGGCCCTGGAGCCGGGATCCACGGGGGGGAAGTGGTGGCCCAGGGATCCCTGGCGGACATCATGGCCTGCGAGCGCTCCATCACCGGAGCTTATCTTTCGGGGCGGCTGCGGATCCCTACCCCTGCGCAGCGGCGGGCTGGCAAGGCGGTTTCTCTCAAGCTCACCAATGCCCACAAAAACAACCTCAAGCACATTGATGTAGAGATCCCCCTGGGCAAGTTGGTCTGTGTCACGGGGGTCTCTGGCTCCGGCAAATCCACCTTGGTCAACGAATTGCTCTACCCTGCCCTGCAGCACCATCTTGGACACAAGGTGCCCCAACCCACGGAGATGGGAGCACTTGAGGGCATCGAACACATTGACAAGGTGATCGTGATCGACCAATCTCCCATTGGCCGTACCCCCCGCTCCAACCCTGCCACCTACACCGGCCTGTTCGACCCGATCCGCCAAACCTTTGCCCAAACCTTGGATGCCAAGGCCAGAGGCTACCCATCCGGCCACTTTTCCTTCAATGTCAAGGGGGGGCGCTGTGAAGCCTGCAAAGGGCAGGGGGTGAACGTGATTGAAATGAACTTTCTGCCCGATGTGTACGTCACCTGCGAAGTCTGCGGGGGCAGCCGCTACAGCCGCGAAACCCTGCAGGTCAGGTACAAGGGCAAGAACATCGCCGAAGTCCTGGATATGACGGTGGGGGAGGCGCTGGAGTTTTTCGCTGCCCTGCCCCCCGCCGCCAAGATCCTGCAGACTCTGGCCGATGTGGGCCTCGATTACATCAAGCTGGGCCAGCCAGCTCCTACCCTCTCCGGTGGGGAAGCGCAACGGGTCAAGTTGGCCGCAGAACTGGCCCGCCGCTCCACCGGCAAAACCCTCTATCTGCTGGATGAGCCCTCCACCGGCTTGTCTTTTTACGATGTCCACAAGCTCTTGAACGTCCTGCAACGGCTGGTGGATACAGGCAACACCGTGCTGGTGATCGAGCACAACCTGGACATTCTCCGCTGTGCTGATTGGATTATTGACTTGGGGCCAGAGGGCGGCGACCGCGGCGGCCAGATCATCGCCGTTGGCACCCCAGAACAGGTGGCTGAGCACCCCGGATCCCATACAGGGCGATATTTGAAGCAGGTTTTGCAACAACATCCCCCAGGTCGCTGAGCAACTCAGCCTGCTCCAGGGAGAAAGTTGACCGAAAGCGGCTGTCGGGATCCCCTTTCGCTTTTTGCTCTGCTCACCTCAGCCATGGCGGTGGAGGACTGATGCGGCGAGGACTCTATCCCACCCAGGCGCTCCGCACCGTGAACGCAAGGGTGAACGGTTAGCCTGAGTCTCACGTCGCTATGGCATGATGGGTCGGAAGGAAAAGGTTCGCACTCTCCCCATGGTAGGGCAGACCCTGGGTGGCCGCTATCAGATCTTGGAAGCACTGGGATCCAGCGGACAAACCTACTTGGCACAGGATAGCCATCATCCTGAGCGGCTTCGGGTGGTGCTCAAACGCTGGCAGGCCGGCCAAAATGCTCCGCACCGCGAACACAGTGAGGACTCCGCCTCGCTACGGCATCTCTTTCAGCAAGAAGTGGTGCTGCGGGAGCACCTGGGATCCCACGAGGGTATCCCCCGCCTGTTGGCCTGCTTTGAGCAAGAGGGGGAGTTTTATTGGGTGGAAGAATGGGTTGAAGGGCCCACCCTGGAACAAGCTCTATTGCTAGGTAACGCAACCGAGAGGGGCCAGCTAACGACTCCGTCCCGCCAAATGCACTGCCATTGGGGGCACGACTGGACAGAGGCTGAGGTACGAGCCTTGTTGCAGGATGTGCTGCAAACCTTGGCCTTCCTGAATGGGGAAGGGGTGAGCTGCTGCAACCTGCAGCCCTCTCGCTTGATCTACCGTCAGGCGGATGGCCGATGGGTGTTGTTGAAGTGGGGGGGTGAGGAACAGGGTCTGGCTTTTTCCGGCTCTGGCTTCGGGAACCCCTATGGCCCCAGGCATTGCAGCGACCTCTATGCTCTTGGGCTGATTGCCCTGCAGGCCCTCTGCGGGATCCCGCCCCAGAAGCTGTTTCGCGACCCGTTGACGGGGGAGTTGCGCTGGCACGATCTGGCCTCTACTAGCGCTCCTTTTGCTGCTTTTCTGGATCGTTTGGTGAGCTGCAACCCACAACAGTGCTTTCCTTCAGCAACAGCAGCTCTGGCCGCTTTGCAGGCTTTGCCCCCCGCCGAGAGCCCCCCTGCCGCCGAACTCCTGTCCCAGCCCAGCCCTGTCGCCGCCGAGCCCTTACAGGAGCCAACCACCCCACCGCGTTCTCCGGTATCGCTGCGGGCGCGTCCCCGGATCCCACCGGTTTGGGCAGGAGGCAGCTTGGCGGCTTTGCTGGCGTTGACGGTGGCAGGGGTATGGCAGATGAGGGCAAACCTTGGCCTGCGGGGGGAGCCCAAGGATTCTGTCCCCCTCACGAGAACGGGATCCTCTGGCCCGGCAAAGCGCAACGGCCTGGGACTCCGTCCTACTCGCGAGAACGGTTCTCATGCCTCCGTCCCCACCGCCGTCACGGTCGCGGAAGCGTCGCGTAGCGATAACGACCCGGCAGACTGGGCCAAGTCTTTGCAGCTCAAGGCTACGCTGGAAGGCCCTGTCGCCGTCACTGCTCTGGCCATCAGCCCGGATGGAAATCTCCTTGCTGCCGGGGGAGACGACGGCGTGATCCGGCTTTGGGATCCCCAGGCTGGCCAACTGCTCCAGAGCTGGGCAGGCCACGAGGGATCCGTTGAGGCACTGGCCATCAGCCCAGATGGTACCTTTTTGGTGAGTGGGGGGGCAGACAAGACGGTACGGGTCTGGGATCTGGCGACCCTGGGGGATCCGGCTCTCTCGCCTGGGGATGTGCTGGCGCGGCTGCAGTTGCAAGGGCACACCGGGTTGATCAACAGTGTCGCCATTAGCCCCGATGGTCGTTGGATTGCCAGTGGCAGCGCCGACCGCACCATCCGCCTTTGGCAGGCCGACAACGGCCAGTTGATCCGCACCCTGGCGCCTCCCACTGCTGCCGCCCAGGAGACCCCTCAGAGGGCTGGCATTACAGCAGTGGCCTTTGGCCCAAGACCCACCCGTATGGATACTTCCCGCCAATCTGAAGGGATCCCCCCTTGGATCTTGGTGGCCGCCAATGGAGATCCCACCGTTCACCTTTGGGATCCTGGCAGCGGGGCCTTGCTGGAAACCCTAAAGGCCGACTACCCCATCGAGCAGGTGCTTCTGAGCCCAGATGGCCGCTATTTGCTCGCTGGCAGTACCGGTGGCATCTTGGTCTGGAACTTGGGCACGGGATCCTTGGAGCGCACCTTGCCCCAGACTTTGTCCGGCTTGGCCGCCCTTGCCCTCAGCCCTGATGGCCGCTTGCTCGCCAGCGGCACCGATTACCGCGCTCACCAGATCAAGCTCTGGGATCTGCGCAGCGGAGAACAGTTGCGCACCCTGGGCGGCCAGACTTGGATGGTGAGCGTCTTGCTGTTTGGCCCCGGTCGCGGAAGCGTCGCGCAGCGATATGGACAGACCCTTCTCAGTGGTGGCGCCGATGGCTCAATTCGCATTTGGGGGCCAGCCGACCCAGCTCAGCCCTAGTGGGATCCAAGCAGATAAAATACTCGACGAAGAAGGGATCCCGGCAGAGCATGACTCTAGTCAATAATAAGCTCAACTATACTGAAAATAATGTATAATATGTTCAGTACGGATTACTACCAGTTGATCTTTCTGTT